>JADHNJ010000056.1 GCA_016779565.1 Pseudomonadales bacterium | reverse complement strand
CTTAAACCCAATCTTTTCATTGCGAGTATCTGATTCAACCCGCAGACCGGCGGCCGTCAACTTAGCCACAACCTCGTCAACATAACTCTTCTGGCTGTCTGTAATGTTCAGCACCATCGCTTGAACCGGAGCCAACCAGACGGGGAACTCCCCGGCATAATGCTCGACCAAAATCCCAATGAAGCGCTCGAAGGAACCCAACATCGCTCGATGCAGCATTACTGGCACTTGCCGACTGCCATCCTCTGCGACGTACTGAGCCTCGAGCCGCTGCGGCATAGAGAAATCAACTTGCACCGTGCCGCATTGCCAAACTCTTCCCAAGCAATCTTTTAAGGAGAACTCGATCTTAGGGCCGTAAAAGGCGCCCTCCCCAGGTAATTCTTGCCACTCCAGCGATTTTACGTCTAAAGCCTCGGCCAACGCTTGTTCCGCTTGGTCCCAGACTTCATCTGAGCCGACCCGCTGCTCTGGTCGGGTAGAGAGTCTAATCACAATATCGTCGAACCCGAAGTCTCGATAAACCTCGGACAACACATCTATAAAGTTGCCGACTTCAACCTGAATCTGATCTTCTCGACAAAAGATATGGGCGTCGTCTTGCACAAAACCCCTAACTCTCATGATCCCCTGTAATGTGCCCGAGGGTTCATTCCGGTGGCATGAGCCAAACTCTGCTAAGCGGATCGGCAAATCTCGATAACTTTTGAGCCCTTGGTTATACACTTGTACATGGCAGGGACAATTCATCGGCTTAATCGCGTACTGCCGGCTATCGGATTCCACAGAGAACATGCCATCACCAAATTTATCGGCATGACCTGATTTCTCCCAGAGGCTCATGTCAACCAATTGCGGGGTTCGGATTTCTTGGTAACCATTTTGGATTTGCACCTCGCGAATATAGCGCTCGAGGGTTTGCCAGATCTGCCATCCCCGAGGGTGCCAAAACACCATCCCAGGTGCTTCTTCTTGGGTATGAAACAAATCTAATCGTTTGCCCAGCTTGCGGTGATCGCGCTTCTCCGCCTCTTCGAGTCTCAACAAATAGGCTTTAAGGGCCTTTTTATCGCCCCAAGCAGTACCATAAATTCGCTGGAGCATGTCGTTATTTGAATCACCTCGCCAATAAGCACCCGCGACTTTGGTTAATTTAAAAGCTTTGATATGCCGGGTATCGGGAACATGCGGCCCCCGACAAAGATCGATAAAGTCGCCTTGCTGATAAAACGAGAGTGCCTCGGCATCTGGGATACTGCTTAATATCTCAACCTTATAGTTCTCCCCTTTACCTTCAAACAGAGCGACCGACTCGTCACGAGTCATTAATGAGCGGGTCACCGGCTGCCCTGCCTCGGCAAGCGTCTTCATCTGCTTTTCTATCTGCAGCAAATCCTCGGGCGTAAACGGACGCTCATAGGCAAAATCGTAGTAGAAGCCGTCCTCGATGGTAGGGCCGATGGTTACCTGTGCAGTGGGGAATAACTGCTGTACCGCTTGGGCCATTAGGTGCGCGCAGGAGTGTCTCAACACCTCTACGCCGTCGTCATCTCTGGCGGTAATAATGGAAACTTCGGCGTCCGACTCAATTGTGAAACTGGTATCCACTAAAACGCCATCAACACGTCCAGCAAGGGCTGCATTCGCTAGACCGTCGCCGATGGAAGCAGCAACCTCATGGACGGTGACAGTTTTTTCAAAATGTTTTTCCGAACCGTCAGGCAAAACGATTGTGGGCATGACGCATCTCCTTTCAGTGGTGACCCCTACCAAAGGCCACTTGCGGTTGGTCGCATTACAGCGCTGAACACGCTAAAACTGGTAGGAACGGTCGGATTCGAACCGACGACCCTCGCCTTGTCGAGGCGATGCTCTAACCAACTGAGCTACGTTCCTAAATCTAAAAGCCCATATGTTTCTGCATTAACGGCGAAAGGACAATCATTCCCTAGCCTTTTTTAGCAGTTGCGCAACGACTGGGCCAGTCGCTCCCCGTCTTTTCGCCTTTCCTCACCGGGCGGCGAAATATAACAAATTCGGCCGGCAATGCCTAGGTTCGAACAAACTGATCTCGAAGCTGTTCGATCCTATCCCGCACCTTGGCCGCGGCCTCAAACTCCAAATCTTTGGCCAGGGCGAACATCTCTTTTTCTAGCGCGACAATGTTTTTTTCAACGGCTTCGGTTGAACTAAAGACTTCATCAGTGGCTTGTTGCCGTTTGGACTTACCCAATCGGTCTCGTTTAGATTTTGCGCCTTTACTGCCCGAATCTCTTGCGCCCTCCATGATATCAGCAATATCTGTTTTGACGCTGACAGGCTCTATCCCGTGTGTCAGGTTAAAGCTTTCTTGTTTGGCCCGGCGTCGGTCGGTTTCATCGATGGCGCGTTGCATCGAATTCGTTATCTGATCACCATACAAAATGGCCTTACCCTGGAGGTTACGGGCGGCACGACCGATCGTCTGTATCAAGGACCGGTCTGACCTTAAAAACCCTTCTTTGTCTGCGTCGAGAATCGCCACCAAAGACACTTCAGGCATATCGAGACCTTCTCGCAGCAGATTAATGCCCACGAGTACATCAAATTCGCCAAGTCGCAAATCTCGAATAATTTCCACCCGCTCAACAGTGTCGATATCCGAATGTAAATATCGAACTCTAACGCCATTTTCATCTAGATAATCCGTCAAATCCTCAGCCATTCGCTTCGTCAAAGTAGTGATCAAAACCCGCTCAGAGACCGCCACCCGCAGTCGAATTTCACCCAACACATCATCGACCTGGGTCTTCGCTGGCCTGACTTCGATCACAGGATCTACCAAACCTGTGGGCCGCACCACTTGCTCGACAACTTGTCCGACCTTTTCATGCTCATAGGGACCCGGGGTCGCCGAGACATAAATTGCTTGGGGTGCCCTAGCCTCCCACTCGGCAAACTGCAAAGGTCGATTATCAAGCGCTGAGGGCAGTCGGAAGCCGAACTCTACCAGCGTCTGCTTACGCGACCGGTCGCCCTTAAACATCGCACCGATTTGAGGTATTGATACGTGCGATTCATCAACGACAAGCAATGCATCCTCTGGCAAGTAGTCATACAGCGTCGGTGGCGGCTCACCGGATTCGCGACCCGATAAATACCGCGAATAGTTCTCAATGCCATTGCAGTAGCCCAGCTCTTTAATCATCTCCAGGTCATAGCGAGTTCTCTGTTCAAGCCGCTGAGCTTCCACTAACTTGTTGTTATCTTGAAGTTGCTTTAAACGGGTTTGCAATTCTGCTTTGATTAAATCTATGGACCGCTCGATCGTTTCTCTGGGGGTGACGTAATGACTTTTTGGGAAGATTGTGATCCTCGGCACTTTTCGGATCACCGCACCGGTTAGTGGATCAAACAAGGTGATTTGTTCAATTTCATCATCAAACAACTCAATCCTTATTGCTTGCTTATCAGACTCAGCTGGAAAGACATCGATGACATCACCTTTAACGCGATAGGTCGCCCGCCGCAATTCAAGATCGTTTCGGGTGTACTGAAGTTCTGCCAATCGCCGTAGGATGAAACGCTGATCCACTCGATCACCACGATCCAAATGCATCACCATCTTGAAATAGGATTCTGGATCTCCCAATCCGTAAATACTCGATACAGAGGCTACCACCAATGCATCGCGGCGCTCCAAGAGCGCTTTGGTCGCTGACAATCGCATCTGCTCAATATGATCATTAATCGCTGCGTCTTTTTCGATGTAAGTATCAGAAGACGGGACATAGGCCTCTGGCTGATAGTAGTCATAATAAGAAACAAAATACTCAACCGAGTTGTTCGGAAAAAATGCTTTAAATTCGCCATAAAGCTGTGCTGCCAGCGTCTTGTTAGGCGCCATCACTAAGGTAGGTCGCTGCAATGCTGCTACGACATTTGCGATGGTAAAGGTTTTGCCAGATCCCGTGACTCCAAGCAACATCTGCGACGCAAGTCCCGACTCTATGCCATCAACAAGCGACGCGATCGCAGCAGGTTGATCACCTGCTGGCGCGAACTTGGATACCACTTGAAACGGCGTTCCTTTCATCATTTAGGTTGACCAAATAGGGGGCACCTATTATGCCCTAACTCTCGGCCCAATGTACGCACACCGGATTGACGATCCTGCGCTATCCCCGTAAACTCGCCTCTCCAATGATCCCCGATAGCTCAGTTGGTAGAGCAAATGACTGTTAATCATTGGGTCCCTGGTTCGAGCCCAGGTCGGGGAGCCATCTAAAAAAAACGAGGCCTTTGCGCCTCGTTTTTTTTACATCAACAGAAAGCGTACTTTCCACTCTCAGCGTTTTTGGCACGTTCTGGGTGTTTTACGCTTTTGCTTTATTGGCCTCTGGATGACGTTTGCCTATCTAGACCCATTCCAAATGAACGAAGGATGCAAAAATCTCGCTGCAGCAACACCGATCTCGGCGTGGCGGTTTTATGCAAAGATTCGTGCTACTTGTGATCACTGATTCGAATACGCTTTAAGTTTCGTTGGATGGTTTTCATACCAATACCCTGTACTGCAGACAACTCTTCAGCTGAGTAGAACCGACCATATTGCGATCGGTAGTTAACAATCGCCTCTGCCCGTTTCAAGCCTATCCCCTCAAGCGTTTCGGCAATCACCGTGGCATCGGCCTCATTGATATTGACCACCTGAATCTCTTTGGGCTCCTCCGCTTCAACCTCTGCCAGTGGTTCTGCAACAACCGAACCCGTCGCTAATACAAAACAAAAAATCGTGGCCCATATCGCCACAGCTTGATTCATAAACATTGTGTTCTCCTTGGTATTTTCAGTAACAGACAAAAAACCGATTGAAGTACCCTAAACAAGCTCTGGGCATCTCAATACGAGGAGATAATGTAACGGGCTTAGAGAAAGACTTTGCGCGCAGGCAACTAAAAACTAGGCGCGATACCGTTGCGGTAGTTGTGCGTTAGTCACCCTCTTGCCCTAGCATGGGCTTGATCGAAGCCCAGTGCCGACAGCTTGGACAATGCCAACGCATCCGCTTGCCTTCAAAACCACATTCGCCACATCGATAAGCCGCGCTATCGGAAATCATCGCTTCTGCGAACTGTTTTAGTAACAT
Organism: Pseudomonadales bacterium; assembly: GCA_016779565.1. GTDB lineage: Bacteria > Pseudomonadota > Gammaproteobacteria > Pseudomonadales > Azotimanducaceae > UBA9926. Next base: position 9,690 of record JADHNJ010000056.1, on the reverse strand, counting down.
CAGGTCTTGCGCAATGCGGCCCTCGGCATCAATAAGATTCACGTCAATAAGTTCGATAAACCCTCGGAGACTAGGGTTTGCTTGCATTTGATTGCCAATAAATCGAGCTAGGGCATCGGCGCCTTCTTGGTCGCTAATGACCTTTCCTAGCGCTAGGACGACCGCAATAGAAGGCGACCGATCAAGGCATTTTTCTAAATAACCCCGAAAACCCGCCATATTCTCAAGTGCTTCGTAGGCAGTTCTCAGGGGTAATAGCGATTCACTTACGTAGATGGGATCCTGGACTAGGATACGCTCTAAGTGCCGCACAGCGCTTTCAGGGTCGTTTTCGTTGATCGCCAACTGACCTTGCAGCAAACTGACCCTGGAATTGTTGGCGTCATGACCAATGGCTTCGGTTAAATGTGCTTTGGCATCGACACTATTTTTTTCTGCGATCGCAAGTTCCGCCAACTCACAACAATAATGTGAAATCGCCTGTTCGATCCCGGCCTCTTCAATGCCGCCAGAGACCTGCTGCGCAATTTCCTTGGCTTTGTGCCAGTCCCGTTCCTGCTCATAAACCTGCAAGGCAACTTTCAGACTTTCGCTGCGGTATTCCGGATTTTCAGCAGCGAGGCGCATCGACATTGCCTCAGCACGATCTAAAAGACCCGCTTGAAGGTAATCCCGAGCGAGCTCAATCTCTACCATGTGTCTGGTTGCCTGGTCGAGCCGCGCTCGACCCAAGACGTTTTCATGAACAAATACTGCTTTTTCAAGCTCCCCTCGCCGGCGTAACAGACCGCCGAGTGCTAGATGGGTATCGATACTATCTTTTTCAAAGTCAAGCTCGGTCACCAATGTTGCCACGGCCTGATCCGGCTCATCGTTGAGCAGATGCCTTAAACCCATCTCGTAATAATGACTGCGTTTGCGCTCGCGGCGCCCCAGATACCAACCCACAGCGATCGCCAACAGCAGTAAAATCAGCAGAAGGAGCCAATCAGTCATATTCTGACAACCTGGTTTACCGCCTCTCGAAATCCTGGACTAGAGCCAAAAAAAACCTTTTGTTGCCAACAAGAGTGGACAGCATCTTTTGATAACAACGACGGATCTGCTCGAGTAAAGACCTTGCAGGCCATGTTCAGCCTCTTGGCCTCGAAAGCCAACGAGCAAACGATGCCCAAAGGTTACCGATCAACAGCCCCAATACAAACGTCCCAACGAGCCACCAAGACAGTGGCAACGCCGGCGATCTGAGGGAAATCAGCTGTAGCGAAACGGACACACTATTCTCTGTGGCAATGAGAAAAAGCACCACGAACAAAACGAGCAAGACCAGGCGATATAGGAAGCGTTTCATCCAAGTCATGACGTCACCGAAACCCTTTTATACAACCACATAGGTAATAACCCTGCCAGACCGAATGCCAGAGCTCAAGCGATTCCACCAAGGTTGTTCAGTCACCAGAATTTAACGACCCATTGACTCGATCACGAAGTTCTTTCCCCGGTTTAAAATGCGGTACGTATTTACCAGGCAGGGAGACGGGAGCTCCCGACTTTGGATTGCGCCCTAACCGAGGCGCTCTGTAATGCAACGAAAAACTGCCAAATCCCCGAATCTCGATGCGCTCACCTCGGGCGAGCGCATCGGACATATGGTCAAGAATCATCTTAACTGCAAGCTCCATGTCCTTAGCAGTCAGCTGGCTCTGAGACGCAGCCAGCTTTTCAATGAGTTCCGATTTCGTCATAGTTCGCTTATTCCGTCTCTGAGGAGACTTTACCTTGCTCTTGCTTGATTAAATCACCAAGCGTTGCCGGTGTTACCGCCGCAACCTCGCGCTCGCGATGCTCTTTCACTGCTGTTTGCTCATCGGCGATATCCTTAGCCTTGACAGAGACCGTGAGCCCTCGATTCTTTCGGTCAACATTGATGATTTTGACCTCAATCTCATCACCCACACTCAAAACCGTCCTAGCATCTGACACATGGTCGATCGATAAATCACCAGCTTTCAACAAGGCTTCAACTTCATCTGCCATTTGCAGAGTAGCTTGTTTAGCATCGACTTCTTTTACGATGCCCTTAACAATGGAACCTTTATCGTTGACAGCAACGTAATCGGAGAACGGGTCTTCTTCTAACTGCTTCAGACCCAGCGATATTCGCTCACGCTCAGGATCAATCGCCAAGATCACGGTCTCGATCTCATCGCCCTTAGTGAATCGCCTTACGGCCTGCTCTCCGGGCTCATTCCAAGAAATATCAGACAGATGCACGAGACCGTCAATTTCGCCTTCCAGACCAATGAAAATACCGAAATCGGTAATCGATTTAATATAGCCCTTAATGCGATCACCTTTGTTGTGCAGCGCTGAGAATTCTTCCCATGGATTGCCCTTACATTGCTTAATCCCGAGAGAGATCCGACGACGCTCTTCGTCGATATCTAAAACCATAACCTCGACTTCGTCACCGACTTGGACCACCTTTGACGGATGAATATTGCGATTCGTCCAATCCATTTCTGAGACGTGAACCAAGCCCTCAACACCCTCTTCAAGCTCTGCAAAACAACCATAATCGGTTAAGTTGGTAACTTTCGCGGTTGTTCTCGCCCCTTCGGGATAGCGTCTTGTGATAGCAACCCAAGGATCCTCGCCCAGCTGCTTAAGACCTAATGAAACCCGGTTTCGATCACGATCGAATTTCAAAACCTTGACATCAATCTCGTCACCCACCGCGACAATTTCGCTCGGGTGCTTGATGCGCTTCCATGACATATCCGTAATGTGAAGGAGGCCGTCTATGCCGCCCAGATCAACAAAAGCGCCGTAATCTGTGAGATTCTTAACGATACCCTTGAGCTCGTGGCCTTCCTGTAAGTTCTTTAACAGCTCTTGGCGTTCGACACTGTTTTCTGCTTCAAGAACGGATCGTCTTGAAACCACCACGTTGTTACGTTTTTGATCAAGTTTGATGACTTTAAAATCTAGCGTTTGCCCCTCGAGCTGCTCATTATCACGAAGCGGTCTGACGTCAACCAATGAACCGGGTAAGAAGGCTCGGATATCTCTGATTTCGACTGTAAACCCGCCCTTGACTCTACCGCTGATATAACCCTGAATTACTTCCTGATCTTCGTACACTTTTTCGAGAACTTCCCAAGACTCATTCCGCTTGGCTTTCTCTCTGGATAATTTGGTTTCACCAAACCCATCATCCACGGCGTCCATGGCAACTTTGACTGCCGCGCCAATTTCAATCTCAAGCTCGCCTTTTTCATTCAGAAATTGGCTTCGTGGAATCACACCCTCGGATTTTAACCCTGCATGAACTGTGACCCACTCAGAGTCGATATCCACAACAACCCCGGTGATTATCGAACCTGACTTTAATTCAACGGTTTTTAAACTTTCTTCAAATAACTCTGCAAAACTCTCGCTCATTCGTTTTCCTTTTGGGGTTTCCCCCACTCAAGTCCTCCAACCAAAGACCCGTCTATGGATACAAACTCTGTCAAATGAAATCGTTGGCATCTGAAAGAGCATTTTCGGCGACCACTGCCCACACCGCTTCATGCACAGCCTGAAGGCTGAGATGAGAACTGTCGATAATGATCGCATCTTCTGCAGGTTTCAGAGGCGCCACCGCGCGGGTAGCATCTCGCGCATCTCGATCCCGAATACTCTCCAGAAGGGCGGCAAGGCTAACATCCATCCCCTTATTTTTCAACTGCTTATAGCGTCGCTCCGCTCTAATCTCGGCGCTGGCAGTGAGAAAAATTTTGACCGTGGCATCGGTAAAAATGACAGTCCCCATATCCCGGCCATCGGCTATCAAACCCGGCGCCCGACGAAACCTGCGTTGCAGCTGCTCAAGACTACTGCGAACCAGAGGTAAAGCCGCTACGACCGAGGCATCTACCCCTGCCGCATCAGTTCTGATGCGATCGGTGACATCCTCACCTCGCAGGGTAACTTTAAAGGGCTCGGGTTGCCCGGTTACTGGCAGAAAAGCGACATCTAAATTCGCAGCCACAGCTGCAATCCCAGTCTCATCGCTAAAACTCACAGCATCCTGTCGGACTGCGAGCCCAGTGAGTCGGTATAAGGCCCCACTGTCAAGAATATGGAATCCCGTTCTCAGCGCCAACTCGTGCGTGACTGCGCCTTTTCCGGCGCCGCTGGGACCATCGATGGCGATTACTATCGGCTCAAGCATCGTTTCCTCTACCATCTACTATCCTACCTGCATCCACCCTAAGAGCCTCTACCCTAAGAGCCTCTATCCTAAGAGCCTCTATCCTAAGAGCCTCTATCCTAAGAGCCTCTATCCTAAGAGCCTCTATCCTATCAATATCCACCCTAACAACATTCAACCTAACAAGATCATTGATCTAATTTGTGCTCACTGGGCACCGCTTCGAATTAGGTTTTCATCTTTTCTCAGGGCAGTACCAAATTGTTCTCTGGCGCCCTAGGGGTATCTTTTTTCGGTTAGCGCCATGATTCGATTGACTCGCTAGTATTGTCGACAGCTATTGTGGACAGCGTTCTTCAAATTATGTCCCTCGTCGCCTATTCGATAAAACGACCCATCCTTCCAAATTTTTACGGCTCATCCGGCTGTAAACCTGTGAAATAATCCCGGGCCGCTTTTGCCCGTTTAAGCCGTAACATCAAAGCATCGGAGTCATTGTTTTCGATCAAATTTGCCGTATCTTCCAAAGCAGCAACCATCGTTTTAAGCCGTTTTAGCAAAGCTGCTTGATTCGTCATAAAGATGTCGTGCCACATCACAGGGTCACTGGCTGCGATTCTTGAGAAGTCTCTAAAACCCCCAGCGGCGTACTCAAAAACCTCTCGTTCATCGCCAAACCCCGCCAACACGTCGACCAAGGTATACGCTAACAAATGCGGCAAATGACTGGTTTGGGCTAAAACATCGTCATGATGATCAATAGTCATAGAGACTACTTCTGCCCCTAGGGTTTGCCAAAGCTTTGTAACCTGATTAAGCGCATCAGGTAGGGTCGCAGCGTTGGGCGTTAGTATCGTTTTATGATTTTGGAAAAGGTCGGATCTAGCGCCGCGAACCGAGTGCTTCTCTGATCCGGCGATTGGATGCCCTGGGACCCAATTGGCAGGCAAACCGCCCCACAACTCTTTAGCTGCATCAACGACGGGGCCTTTAACACTGCAAACGTCCGTGACCGTGCCTTCAAAATTTGATAGTTCCGCCATAACGCGCTTCATTTGCATCACCGGCGTGCACACGCAAATGAGATCGGCCCTGGCGCTTAAATCGCTAATGGAGGCTGCCTGCTCATCGATCACGTCTAAAGCAAGTCCCGCCGCTAACGCTTGATCATCAGTATCATAAGCAATAACACTTAACTTTGCGTTTGCCGCTTTGAGTCCAAGCGCCATGGACCCACCGATCAAACCGAGGCCTACTACACCAAAGACTTTCACCCCGCAGCCAGTACGCGGTCCAACGCGGCCAAAAAGAACTGATTTTCTGCTTGGGTACCCACTGAGACTCGCAAATGATGCGGCATGCCATAGACGCCAATTGGCCTGACGATCACGCCTTCTTTGAGTAATGCTTGGTAGATTGGGCCTACATCTTGCCCAAAATCTACACTGATAAAATTAGCCACCGATGGGATGTACGGCAGCCCAAGCCGATCAAATCCTGCGACTAATGCTCGAAGTCCATCTCGGTTGACTTGAACACCGTGCTCAACGTGAGCTGAATCCTCCAAGGCAATAAGGCCTGCGGCTAATGCCGTGCTGTTGACGTTAAAGGGTTGGCGAATGCGATTCATAAGATCGGCAATCTCTGGGTGACTCACCGCATATCCCAAGCGAAGCGCCGCTAGGCCATAGGCTTTAGAAAAGGTTCGAGTTACCACCAAGTTAGGGTATTGATCAAGATACTTAAGACCATTGGGATACGCTGGATCATCCACGTATTCAACATAGGCTTCGTCTAAAACCACAATCGTGGTGGTCGGAACTGCAGCCAAGAATGCTTCCAAAGCATCTCGCTTTATCCAGGTACCTGTTGGGTTGTTAGGGTTGGCTAAAAACACCATCCGGGTATCAGCATCGATCTTTGACAGCATGGCATCAAGATCAGCAGTAAACGTTTGACACGGCACTTCGATGAGCGAGGCCCCGAGGCTGGCCGTCACTAACCCATAGACCACAAAGGCATGTTCGGGCACTACCACATTAAGGCCAGGGCGCAGAAACACTCGCGCTAACAGTTCCAACACGTCATTAGAGCCATTGCCGATCGTTAATGCATCCGTGCTAATCCCAAACTTTTTAGACAATGCCCCTTTTAGCTGGTACGCACTGCCGTCCGGATATCGAGCACTGTCCGCTAGGATCGACGCCAAGTGATCTACCAGCTTAGGCGTTGGCCCTAACGGATTTTCGTTGCTGGCAAGTTTAACAATATTGGTAATGCCCAAATCACGCTCTAGTGTTTCCACGGGCATCCCAGGCTGATAAGGCGCTAGCCGTAAAATTCCAGGGTTTGCTGCTTGCTGAAACCAATTCATTACGACACCTTTAAAGCTCGTGGGTAGCTACCGAGCACCTTAATTTCAAGCACATCTTGATCAACATCATTTAGCAACTGACGGATCTTGGGATCGCTACTGTGCCCGTCAAAATCGATAAAAAAGACATAGGACCACATTCCCTGTTTTGACGGGCGAGTCTCAATCGACGTCATCGAAATCTCGTGACGGTGGAACGGCTCCAGCACCCTGAACAGCGCCCCCGGGCGATTATGGGTCGATATCATAATCGAGGTTTTGTCACTACCACTCGGACCCACAGGCTCACGTCCTACCACCAAAAAGCGGGTTGTATTGTCGGACAAATCCTCTATTTGCCGAGCAATCACAGTAAGTCCGTAAAGGTTAGCCGCGACTTCTGCTGCGATGGCGCCCGCTTCAGGATCATCCTTGGCTTGTTTCGCTGCTGCACCATTACTTGAGGTCACGATTCTTTCTGCATCCGGGTAGTGAACATCTAACCATCTTCGACACTGCCCAAACGTTTGCTGGTGCGCATAAATGCGTTTTATCGACCTATCGCTGGAAGCCGCCATAAAATGTTGCTGCACCTTGAGCTCGCACTCTCCACAGATCAGTAGCGAAGAGGTTAAGAAATTATCCAAGGTATGGCTTACAACCCCCTCGGTGGAATTCTCCACAGGCACCACGCCGTAATGACAATTTTCAGCGGCAACTTCTCGAAACACGTCATCGACTGTGACGTGCGGTTGGCCATTAACCGCATCCCCGAAATGTTTCAGTGTTGCTTGCTGAGTAAAGGTACCTTCAGGACCAAGATAAGCTACCTTCATGGGTGCTTCCAGCGCCAAACATGCTGACATAATTTGTCGAAAAATTAGCGCCACTTTGTCGTGACTTAGAGGTCCATGATTCCGCTCAATCAGGCTACGCAGGACTTGTGCTTCCCGCTCTGGACGATAAAACACAGCCGCGTCTCCAGCTTCGGCTTGTTTGACGTCCGCCACCTGCTGGGCGCAAGCGGCTCGTTGGTTAATCAAAGTTAATAGTTGCTCGTCTAAACCGTCTATTTGGGCTCTTAAAGCCTTTAACGCTTCCTGGGAGGCGACGGCGTCAGTCATCGCTACCGCCCTCGTTCGCCTGATCACTCGCCTGCAAGCTTGTCGTCCCTACACCCGGTTCTGAATCATCACCCACGATGCTAGCCGAGTGATCCGTCGAATCTGCTTCTGCCTCGCCATTGTCGAGCGTTGGTTCATTAAAAGAGGCTAATCCAACAAGCGCTTCATCTTCGCTAAGATTAATGAGTTTAACGCCTTGTGTATTACGTCCTTGCGATGAAACTTCTTGCACCCGAGTTCGTACCAAAGTGCCTTGATCGCTGATCAAAATCACCTCGTCCTCATCTTTGACTTCGGCCGCTCCAACTAAAGCGCCATTTCTATCTGACAACTTCATACAAATGACCCCTTGGCCGCCACGACCAATGACCGAGAACTGATCAACTGGGGTTCGCTTACCATAGCCATTTTCACTGGCCAGCAGCAGCGTGCCATCCGCTTCCGGAACAATCAGAGCGATCACTCGCTCGGCATCCCGAAGCTTAATACCTCTCACACCTCGGGCGCCGCGACCCATAGCACGAACGTTTTTTTCTTGGAATCTGATCGCTCGACCGCCTGAACTGAATAACATGACATCTGAATCGCCACTCGTCACCGACGCACCAACAAGGGTGTTTCCATCTTCCAGCTCTATCGCAATCAGCCCAGAGCTCCTAGGACGAGAGAAGTCCGTTAGCGATGTTTTCTTTACCGTGCCATTGGCAGTCGCCATCATAATAAATTGCTCTGGATCATAACCATGGATGGGGAGCATCGCGGTTATCCGTTCTTTTTCCACCAAGGGCAAAATATTGACTATTGGTCTACCTCTGGCGGCGCGACTGGCTATCGGAATCTGAAACGTACGCAACCAGTACACCTTGCCAAGATTGCTAAAACACAGCAACGTATCGTGACTGTTGGTTACAAGTAACTTTTCGATGAAATCTTCTTCTTTAACCGCACTCGCAGAGCGCCCTCTGCCGCCTCGACGCTGGGCTTGATAATCGGACAGCGGTTGGGTCTTGGCGTACCCACCGTTAGACAATGTCACCACCATCTCCTGAGGAGTAATTAAGTCCTCCATCGTCAAATCTTCTTGCGACTCGACAATTTCCGAACGTCGCTCGTCACCATACTCGTCACGAATTTGCTCAAGCTCGTCTTTAATCATCGCGAGCAAGCGTTCTGGAACGTTGAGGATCTCTAACAGATCAGCGATTGTGTCAATAATCTCCCGATACTCTTCTAAGAGTTTTTCTTGCTCAAGGCCTGTTAACCGATTGAGCCGCATTTCTAAAATTGCTTGGGCTTGCTCCGGTGACAAGAAATATTCGCCGCTATCTTTGAGGCCATATTGACTGTCCAAATCATCGGGTTTGGCAGCATCTGGCCCTGCCCGCTCGAGCATTTGCATCACGCTTTCTGATCGCCAAGATTGCGCTAGCAGCTTTTCCCGCGCTTCCTGCGCATCAGCACTGGCTTTGATAAGCTCGATCATAGGATCAATATTCGATAACGCTACCGCAAGTCCCTCTAAAACATGCCCTCTCGCCCTTGCTCGCCGAAGCAAATAAACCGTTCGACGAGTGACCACCTCTCGACGATGGATAATAAAAAATTCCAGTACCTGTTTGAGATTTAACACCTTGGGTTGATTGTCAACGAGGGCAACCAAATTAATGCCAAAAACGCTTTGTAGCTGGGTTTGAGCGTATAAATTATTCAGCACCACTTCTGGCACCACATCTTTTCGCAACTCAATCACGATACGAGTTTCTTTGGCGGACTCATCTCGAAGATCGGTAATGCCTTCTACCTTTTTCTCTTTGTGCAATTCCGCTATTTTTTCGATTAATTTCGATCGGTTTACCTGATATGGAATCTCATGGACGATAATGCTCGCTTTACCAGAATTTTCATTCTCGACAATTTCACAACGAGCCCGCATCTGAACCCGACCGTGACCCGTTTTATACGCCTCAATAATCCCCGCCCTTCCGTTGATAATCGCTGCCGTAGGGAAATCCGGG
>JADHNJ010000055.1 GCA_016779565.1 Pseudomonadales bacterium | reverse complement strand
TGTAATAAGAAGAAAGCTGTAATAAGAAGAAAGCTGTAATAAGAAGAAAGCTGTAATAAGAAGAAAGCTGTAATAAGAAGAAAGCTGTAATAAGAAGAAAGCTGTAATAAGAAGAAAGCTGTAACAAGAAAAAAACTCTGTATAAAAAACGCTGTAAAAAGCTGTAATAAGAAAAAACGGTGCTAAAGAAAGAACGCTGTTTAAACATGAAGTTCTGCGAAGCGATCAAATAAATGCCCAGGGTTTGACTTGGGGCTCAATGCAAAAAGAGATGATTCGCTAAGCGATAATTGCATTAAATAGGGGTACGGATTAGCCCGCACCGTACCTGGTAAGAATTGTTCTCTAGGTTGCTATTGAACATTATTCTTAGGAAACGACTGAGTGGGTTTACGTGCCGAAGACAGGAGCAATGTATGTTAGGAATTAAACACCTTTTGAGTTTACTGGCCGCCTCGTTGCTGCTGATAGTCGCTGGCTGCGCCAGCACTGGCTCGTCGGCGCCAGAGCCGGAGATGCAGGCGCCGGTTGAAACTGAGGCTGTCCAGGAAGTGGTCGTCGAGCCAGAACCCATCAAGCCAATGGTGAGTGGCGGCAAAATTGTTGTGCCTATTGACGCCTTAAACGCTGACGCGGGTTCCTTCACATTGCAAGGGGTCTTCTATTTTGATTTTGACCAAGCGATTGTGAGAAGAGATGGTCATGCTGAGTTGGATCAACATGCCGCAGTGTTAGCGGGAAACCCTCGATTGATGGTGCGTTTAGAAGGTCATGCCGATGAGCGTGGCACTCGTGAATACAATCTTGCGCTTGGGGAACGCCGAGCCAATGCGGTACAGGCCTACTTAATGTCTCAAGGCGCGGCCAGAAGCCAGATTGAAGTGGTAAGCTATGGCGAAGAAAAACCAGCTTCAACCGGGCATGACCAAGCTTCTTGGGAGCAAAACCGTCGGGTCGAGATTGTCTATCGGTAAATCGGTGGTCGGTCAGAGCAGGCGTTAAAGGCCTGCTCACCCGCTGGAATAATCTGTCTGACTTAAGGGCTGTGAGCCCGGTAAGGGCAGAAATAAAACAAGTGGATAGTTTTGTGATCCCTCTTCAAATTGATATTTCTAAGCTCAGGGTAATTACCCTTGGGAGCCCTCAGATCGCTTCATTTAGCCGCCGAGGCCTAGCTCAGTTAGCGGTTTTACTGCTCGCTGGGATAGGCATGCCAAGCTATGGTGCGCCAGCACCGATCTTGGTTGAGTCTCGTTCAACGCTTTTAAGCGAACGTTATGCGGCGACAGATAGCGATGAGCAATTTGGCTCTAGTGATATTATTGAAACAGCACCGGTCGCGATTGAAACTGACCAGAGCAAACCCTCGCCTTTAGATCTGCAGTATCAGATGCAAGTATTGCAGCAAGAGGTCATGGATTTAAGAGGGCTCGTAGAGCAGCTTGACTACGAGTTGAAGCGAAGTAAAAGCGTTCAAGACGACCGTTATTTAGAACTAGATCGTCGTTTGCAACAGAAGGTAGTAGGTCTGCCGAAAAGCCAAATGACGGAGGTCGCTACCGGACAAGGTTTAGGCGATAGCGAGACGTTGGTTTCCAATACGGTTGAGGGCTTGCAGGGCGAATCAATCGCTGAGACTGGCATTGAAGATGAAAAGACTTACTACGACCGCGGACTCAACGCGATTCAAGCCCGACAGTACGATCAAGCGGTAGAGACCTTGCGTGCGGTGATCGAACACTACCCTGCCGGCACTTATGCTGCTAATGCGTACTACTGGATTGGGGAAGTGCACGCCGCCAAACCCGAACCCGACTACGAAGCTGCCCGTCAGGCACTTGTCCAAGTGGTGACGGGATTCCCTGATAGCAATAAGGTGCCGGATGCTGGGTTCAAGCTAGGTAAGGTTTATCATCTGATGGGGGATTGTGGGCGCGCCAAACAAACGCTTGAGTCAGTGGCGGCGGACTTTGGAGATAAATCTGCGGGTAAGCTCGCGGAAAAATATTTGAACGACCAGATCGACTGCTAAGTCGATCACGGAAATCCGCTCCTATGCTTGCCCGCTTACGCGTTTCAGAAGTGTTTTACTCCTTGCAAGGAGAGGCGAGCACCACCGGGCGACCAACGACTTTTGTTCGGTTAACGGGCTGCCCGTTGCGCTGCAGCTATTGCGACACCGCCTATGCGTTCCAGGGCGGCGAATCTCTATCTTTGGCTCAGATCCTCGAAAAGGTCTCCGCTAACCCTGCAAAATTGGTAACGGTAACCGGCGGGGAACCTCTGGCTCAGCCAGAGTGTATAGCGCTACTGCAAAGCTTGATTGAAGCGGGTTTTAGTGTATCGCTAGAAACAAGCGGCGCATTACCGATTCACTCAGTGCCATCGGAAGTCTCGATTGTTCTTGATCTGAAAGCGCCCAGTTCGGGCGAAATGCATCGCAATCTCTATGACAACATCTCCGCGTTAGCGCTCAAAGACCAAGTTAAGTTTGTGCTAGCAGATCGCGCTGATTACGATTGGGCACGTTTTAAAATTAGCGAGTACGAACTCATCTCTCGGGTCGGAGAGGTTCTTTTATCACCAGTTTACGAGGCGCTGCCGCCGCGGCAACTTGCAGATTGGGTGCTGTCAGATGGCTTGGCGGTAAGAGTCCAGATTCAGTTGCATAAGTTGCTATGGGGAGATGTGCCCGGTGTCTGATCCTCGAAAAGGCGTTGTTTTATTGTCAGGAGGCCTAGATTCGGCGACGATCCTAGCCGCTGCTATTGATGAAGGGTTTGATTGCTACTGTTTGAGCTTTGAGTATGGCCAGCGGCACAACACTGAACTGGCGTTTGCCCGTCGTCTGGCTAGTCGACTCGGCGCTATCGAACATCGGGTTGCTCAGATCGATTTAAAAGTTTTTGGTGGGTCGGCGTTAACCGACAAAAATCTTCAGGTTCCAGATTTTAATGAACAGTCAGGGTCAATTCCCATTACCTATGTGCCGGCTCGAAATACCGTCTTTTTATCCTTTGCGCTGGCTTGGGCCGAGGTGCTCGGAGCGCTTGATGTGTTCATTGGCGTCAATGCAGTAGATTATTCGGGTTATCCCGATTGTCGGCCAGAATTTATTCAAGCCTTTGAATCTATGGCTAACCTTGCAACTCGGCGAGGCGTCGAAGGTCAAAAGCTGGAGATCCATGCGCCGCTATTGCAACTTTCAAAAGGCGAAATTATTAGCAAAGGTCTGGCGCTGGGTGTTGACTATGCCGAGACGGTTTCTTGTTACCAACTCGATACTGTGGGTGCAGCCTGTGGTCGATGTGACAGCTGCGGCCTTCGCAGAGAGGGGTTCGCTGCTGCTGGCGTCAACGACCCAACCCTTTATCAAGCAGCAGATCGAGATTGATGAATGTTTGATGCAGATGCGCTGCTTGCTTGGTCTAGCCAGCACTCTGAGTATGCGTTGGGTTTAGTCTTTGCTTTGGCATTTTTAGAGGCCTGTCCGGGGATAGGTTTGTTTATAAGTGGCGCCTTTCTACTGTCGTTGGCGAGTCTACTTTACAGTCAGGAGATAGCATCTCTGTCCACGCTCGTTGTGTTGGCAATGAGCGGCGCGTTGCTCTCGGATCAGTTCGGGTTTTATCTGGGTCGAAGTGTGGGCGGGCGCTTGTTGTCGACTCGCTGGATGCAGAGCCAGAGTGCTCGGGTGGCGAGCGCCACCAGCTTCTTACAACGATTTGGTGCTTTTGCAGTAATTATGGGACGGTTAGTCACCATGATACGTAGTCTAGTGCCTCTGATGATGGGTGTTGCCGGATTTCCCCGTTTAAAGTTCCTCATGTTAGATGTGGTCGGATGCTGTGTCTGGGGCGCGGGCTTAGCAGGCTTGGTGTTAGGTTTGGATAATCTGATGGCAGGATGGTTTGCCAATCATTAAAGCGAGCAAAGCAAGGCTTGTGATAACACGCTTTCGTTAACGCTGAACAAGAACCTAAGCACGGGCGTAGGTTATCTCAATTAGAAAAAAGCTTTAGATTAGGGCTGCGGCTTGAGACAGGGCGGGGAAGTGGTGGGCCGTGATGGATTCGAACCATCGACCAATTGGTTAAAAGCCAACTGCTCTACCAGCTGAGCTAACGGCCCCGGCAAAGGCGCCATGATACCGGTTCACCGTAAAAACTCAAGGCTTAAGTCTGAAGGATCCGAGCTAGGATATCGATTGCTGAAATGTCAGCGCCCAGAGCCTGTAACGTGCCCAGCCCCCCCGGATTGATGACATTAATTTCGATAACATAGGGGTACAGCAGATCGATGCCGATAAATTCGGCGCCCAGCATCAGGCAGTGTTGCCCAACGGCCTCAGCCAACCGCAGTTCCTTTTCGCTGAGTGTGCTGAGTTCAGCCTTGCCGCCTTGCGAGAGGTTGGTTCTATGGTCATCAACTAGCTGTCTCAGATAGCAGCCGACTACCTGTCCACCTGCAACCAAAACGCGTTTTTCTCCTCTTTTAATCGAAGGCAGATAGGCCTGAAGTAATAAATATTGATCCTGGTTTTGCCCCATAAGGTGGCTGAGAATGCTGCGATAATTGTCGGTATCTTTGTCGAGTAAGAACACCTGTTGACCTAGACTTCCTGCAGGCGGTTTTAAAACCCATTGACCGCCGCGTTCAATGATCTCGGCGAGCGTCTCCATTTGATTGCTGGCATGGGTCTCCGGATGCTGAAACAACTGCCCTAACTGAGTGAGACCATATTTACTGCGTAGATGTAAGAGCGCATCAGTACTATTGATCACACGAACCTTGGACTCCAGGAGTTTGAGCAATTGGATCTTGTCTAGAAAGCTCCGGCGCTTGCCCAGAGATAAGATCCAAATTAGATCAAATTCATGACAATTTAACGGGGTATCTTGGCTTTTGTGTGTAAGTGGCAGTTCAGGCGGGTCGTATTCCACGCCGATTGTGCTCACATTACCCGCATGTAAACCAAGGTGATCGACGCTTCCCCAAGCTACAGCAATGCCGATGTCCAGACAGGCGGTGGTCAGTAGGGCGAGATTACTGTCGGTTTTGATATCGAACTGTTGGGTGAGAAACAATAGCTTCATGTCATCGATTGTGGTTCAAGGCATCTTGAATTGCTAGGTGGATCGTGGGTCCCCTTCCTTTAGTGAGGGATGGTACACTTCAGTGCAAAGTCGAAAGATAGACGAAACGTGAGCTAGATGAACATACCGACACATCCCGTTGAGGCTCCGATGGATCCTCAGCAACAGGACGCTTTGATTGCCAGCATCAAGCACCTCCTTGATCAGGAAGGCGCAACGTTAGTGGCGCATTACTACACAGCGCCGGAAATCCAAGCGCTTGCAGAAGAAACGGGCGGTTGTGTTGCCGATTCCCTAGAGATGGCGCGATTTGGCGCGAATGCTGATGCCGAAACCATTGTCGTGGCGGGGGTGCGCTTCATGGGTGAGACGGCAAAGATTCTGAGTCCGAAAAAGACAGTTCTGATGCCAACCCTGGCGGCTACTTGCTCGCTGGATCTTGGGTGCCCTATCGATGCGTTCGATGCGTTTTGTACGCAGCATCCGGACCGGACTGTGGTGGTCTACGCTAACACCTCGGCAGCGGTTAAGGCGCGCGCTGATTGGGTAGTAACCTCAAGTATTGCGTTAGATGTAGTAGAGCATCTAAGCGACCGCGGTGAAAAAATTCTCTGGGCGCCAGATCGATACTTGGGTGCTTATGTTGCTCAGCAGACGGACGCAGATATGTTGTTGTGGGATGGCGCTTGTGTGGTTCATGAAGAATTTAAAGCGCAAGGCATACGCGATCTAAAACAGGTCTATCCTGATGCGAAGGTGTTAGTACATCCTGAATCCCCCAGTAGCGTGGTCGATCTTGCAGATGTTGTCGGTTCTACTTCGCAGTTAATCAACGCGGTTCAAACTCTGGAGGCCGATACTTTTATCGTTGCAACCGATCGAGGGATTTTTTATAAAATGGCTCAAAAGGCCCCCGGTAAACGATTATTAGAGGCACCTACTGCAGGAGAAGGGGCAACGTGTAAAAGCTGTGCCCATTGTCCATGGATGGCAATGAACAGCCTCACGCTATTAGAGCAGGGGCTTACGGTTAAGGACCAAGAGATCTTGGTCCCTAAAGCCCTAGCTGATCGTGCCTTAAAACCGCTGCAACGAATGTTAGATTTTAGTCGTTAGCCTTCGGCTTGCGCTTGCAGACCCCAAATGTCGTCGATACGTTGCTTGATTTTGGCGCTGAGCTGAAAATTTCTGCGGACCAATGGTAGCGCGTAGCCAAGTTGTTTGATGGCGCCCTCAAGATCACCGTTAAGCACAAAATATTCTGCTCTTGCTTGATGCACCCCTGGGATGTCATTAGCGAGTCCAAGGCTTTCAGCCAGATGAAACCAGACCTGATCGTCAAAGGGCCGGGTTAAAGCCAGTTCTTCGAGGCGCTCGCTGGCGAGGTCCGGACGGTCGATTGCATTCAATAAAGAGGCTAATAGCATTGTTAAGGGATAGTTCCCTGGATTGATGGCCAGCGCCTCCGTGGTCCGCTCTATGGCAAGGGAGAGCTGCTTACTGGTTGCTATTGCTTCGATGTCGGCAAGGATGATCGGCAAATAATTAGGATGCCGACTCGATAAGGCTTTTAGGATACGCCTTGCCGGTTCTACTTGGTTTTTTCTAATGTAGGCCAGAGCAAGGCCATAATGATTGGCATCAGCTTTGAGCCCTTCCAGGGTCTTGGCTTGGTAATTTAGTCGAGTGATCATCGCATCAATATTGGGGGTCTCACGGACCAGCACACGCGACCGCATAAATTGGTAGTCTATGTCCAACTGCCATTTCTTTTTTGCCAAACTCTCAGTTTGATTGTAGGCATCGCTGATTCGACTTTTCGTCACGGGATGGGTGCGTAAAAACTCTGGCACTTGATCACCCGTGCCGCGATTGAGCCGGTCCAAGCGTTCGAACATATAGGCCATTGCGCGGGGGTCAAGGTCGGCGCGAATCATGGTGCTGATCCCAATTCTATCGGCTTCCGATTCACGGGTCCGGCTATAACTAAGTTTTTGAGTTGAGGCAATGCCCTGGCTGGTGGTTAGAGCCGCCATGCCCGCCTCGCTGCCTGCGGTAGCGCCCAATATAACGCCAGCTAGGAGACCGGCGATGGTGATAACGCCTGCTTTTTTGCCTGCTTCCACGCCTCGAGCAAAGTGGCGTTGACTTAAGTGCGCCAGCTCATGGGCAAGAATGGCTGAAAACTCGTGTCGAGTTTCCGCATGCAAAAATAAGCCGTGATTGATGCCCAGAATACCTCCAGGTGCCGCGAAGGCGTTGATCGTTGGGTTGCGAATGAGCACGATATATAGCCGCCGGTCCTCGAGATCGCTGTATTCTGCCAATCTAAATATCAGGTGCTCCAGGTAATCGATCACCAAAGGGTCTTCGAAGCCTGGTGTTTGGGCCCTGACCGCACGAAGGAAACGTTGTCCCAGATCGTGCTCATAGGCCAGTGACGTCGCTGTTGGGCTTGAACCCCCTAATTCGGGTAAGTTCAAATTGTCTTGAGCCTGGCTGACGGCGCTTATCACCCCAAGGCTCGTTAGCGTCACTAGCAGTAGGTTGCGAAGAAGAGTCATAGTAGGATATTCGCAGGGGTAACGGCTTGAGTTCAACCTGAATACGACTTTTTAAATGATATAATCGATGTTCAGAAGGAGATCAGAGGGAAATGGTGTTAGATCTTGAGATTACAGTGGAACTTGATACGAAAGGCCTCAATTGCCCAATGCCGTTACTCAAAGCGAAACAAGCGCTGAATAAACTATCCTCTGGAGAGGTGCTTTTGATTGAGGCGACTGACGTCGGGTCGGTGAGGGATTTCCAAGTTTTTGCTGATCAAAGTGGTCATCTGTTGTTGAAGCAAAGCGATGAGGCTGGAGTTTATAAACACTGGTTAAAAAAGGTGGAGCGCTAGACCCGTGATTGACGTAATCAAAAACTGGTTAGATCGCTATTTCTCTAACGAAGAGTTTTTGGCATTGCTTGGTCTGCTTCTCGGTCTAAGTCTGCTGATGGCGTTGATGGGCTCGGTGGTTGTGCCGATATTAACCGGTGTAGTCCTTGCCTATGTCATGCAAGGAGTTATCGATCAGCTACAACGTCTGAAGTTGTCTCGAGGTTTTGCTGTAACGATTACCTACACGCTATTTTTAGGCGGCTTTATTGCTTTTTTATTGTTTGTTTTACCCCGCATCTGGCGGCAAGTAGGTAATTTGTATACTGATTTGCCTGGGCTCAGTGCGCGTTTATCAGAAACCTTAAGCGGTCTGCAGGTTAGCCTACCGGCGCCAATCTCGGAGCAGCAAATAGCCACTTGGGTCAACTTGCTTAGCGCTGAAGCAACCGAGTTAGGACAATGGTTGCTATCCGCCTCATTGTCCCAACTACCTGTTCTCATGACGGTTATGGCCTATACCTTACTGGTGCCTATTTTGGTTTTTTTCCTGCTCAAAGATAAGGATCTCATAATAGATTATTTTCTTGGCCTACTCCCTGAGCATCGACCGTTGATGAATCAGGTTGGCTCAGAGATCAGTCAACAGATGCAAAACTATGTTCGAGGCAAGTTTATCGAGTTGCTTATAGCTGGATTATGTACCTACGCCCTCTTCGCAGTATTTGAACTGAATTATGCGGCACTCCTCGGATTTTTGGTCGGGGTCTCTGTCATTATTCCCTACTTGGGAATTGCAGTAGTTACGATTCCAGTAGTATCGGTTGCCCTGATACAATTTGGTTTATCCGGAGAATTTTTCTACCTGATGTTGGGTTACCTCGTGATCCAGGCGTTAGACGGTTTTTTACTGGTGCCGCTATTGTTCTCTGAAGTGAATAACTTGCACCCATTGGCGATCGTAATTGCTGTTCTGGTGTTTGGCGCTTGGTTTGGCTTGGCAGGGGTTTTTTTCGCAATTCCGCTGGCTATCTTGTTGCGAGCGATTCTAGGTGCATGGCCAAAGGTCGATGAGCCGGAAGTTACAGCACCTTAGTTGTGCCCAGAATGCAGCATCGCTATGATGTGCCCCCTTTCCTTTTAAGAGCAGTGAACTATGATCCGAGGTAGCATTGTCGCCCTTGTTACGCCGATGCGATCAGACGACGCCATTGATTGGGAAGGCCTAGATGCGCTGGTTGAATGGCATGTCGAGAGTGGCACTCAAGGGATTGTTCCGGTGGGTACAACGGGTGAATCGCCGACAGTCACACCAGGGGAACACTGTGAAATTATTCGCGCGGTAGTAGAACTCGTCAAAGGTAGAATCCCTGTGATTGCTGGTACCGGCGCTAACTCGACCAGAGAAGCGATTGAGTTCACAGCTTCTGCCAAAGATTCAGGTGCGGACGCTTGTCTTTTGGTAACGCCGTACTATAACAAGCCAACTCAAGAGGGCTTGTTTTTACATCATAAAGCTATTGCTAAGGCCGTAGACTTACCGCAGATCTTATACAACGTTCCAGGGCGAACAGCGGTGGATTTACTCCCCGAAACGGTGGCTCGATTGGTTGACTTGGAACAGGTGATTGGCATTAAAGAAGCGACGGGTTCGGTGTCTCGAGCAGCAGACATTCGCGCACTTTGTGGGCAAGCGATTGACATTTATTCTGGTGATGATGCGACAGCATGCGAGCTCATGCTTCAAGGCGGCCAGGGAACGATTAGTGTGACTGCTAATCTTGTGCCCGCTATGATGGCTGAGATGGCGGCTGCCGCTGTGGCAGGAGACCGGGATACGGCCGAGCGGCTAAATCAGCCTTTGATGGGGCTTCACGAGCAGTTGTTTTTAGAGGCTAATCCGATTCCCGTGAAGTGGGCGCTCGCACAAATGGGGCGCATTAACAGTGGGATTAGACTACCATTAACGACGTTGTCTCAACACCATCAGCAGGCGGTGCGATCTGCGATGATAACAGCGGGAATTATTTTGTGACTCACATTCTGTCTATAGCGGTATTGCTTGCGGCGCTCACCGGTTGCAGTTGGTTCGGAAACGAAGAACAGGTAGCGCGGCTTGAAAATGGCAGCTCAACGCCAACTCAGATGCCGCCAGGACTCGCCGAGCCAGCATTTGTAGAGTTGATGCCGATTCCTCAGATTGAAGATCCTCGAGGGCTAGTGGGTACGCGTTATGAACTTCGCAGGCCCGAACCGCTCAGCACTCGATATGGCGTAGATCAAATTGTTATTAAGAAGCTTGATGATGTGCAATGGGTATTTTTAGATATACCGCCGTCGGTCGTCTGGCCCAAAGTTGTGCAGTTTTGGGAGGCGAATAATCTTGAGGTGACTCAGGCAGATCCAGGTACGGGCATGCTCGTAAGCCGTTGGTTGACTGCGAGAGCCGGAGAGCCTGAGGCAGTGTTCCAAAGTATTCGAGAAGGTAATGTATTCCGCAATACCCGAGATATTTTTTTGCATCAGTTCAAATTGCGATTAGAACCTGGCGTCCGTAGTGGTAGCACCGAACTTTATATTGAGCAGAGACAAGTTCCAGCGGATGCGCCCTATCGATTGGATGCTTTGGAATGGGAGGGACAGTCAAGCGATCTAGCTTTAGAGCGTGAAGTCCTTAAAGCGATGGCTTATTACTTGGGTGAAAATATCAGCCAGGGCACGATGAGTATGATGGCCTCTAATTTGACGGAAGGCAGAACGCGGCTCATTCCCGATCGAGTGAAGCCAGAATTGAGATACAAGCTGGACTTTAACCGCGCCTGGGCGACGGTTGGAGATGCCCTTGAGACCGCTAACATCACCGTCAATGATATCAATCGTTCGGATGCGACTTATTTTGTGCATTATACCCCCAGCCATGTGAGTAAACCCGGGTTCTTTCGACGACTATTAGGCAGTGGAGACAAGGCTCAGGCAGCTCAAGATCTATACGAGGTTAGGCTAGAAGCAGAGTCGGGAGAGATATTAGTGACAGTCCGGCAAGACGGTGAGTATGCCGATGGACTATCAGCCGAGCGACTCTTGAAAGTCATAAAAGAATATTCCACTTAATCCGTGCGTATCGCATCTCTTGGAAGCGGGAGTAAGGGCAATGGCACCGTTGTCGAAGGCGGCGCCGGTCGACTCCTGGTCGATCTTGGGTTTGGAATAAAAGAAACCATTCGACGACTGGCTCGTCTTGGTTTGACGCCGTTGGATATCGATGCGCTGGTGGTGACTCATGAGCATGCAGATCATATCAATGGCGTAGCACCATTTGCGCGGAAGTTTCGCACGCCTGTTTATATGACTGCAGGAACCTACGAACCAGAGCGCCTAGGGGTTATTCCTGTTCGCAAAACGGTCCGCGATGGCCAATCCTTTTCTGTTGGTTCGTTGACTGTACTACCGGTGGTTGTCCCGCACGACGCACGAGAGCCCTGCCAATACATTTTTAGAGAGCATAACTGTCAAATTGGCGTACTCACAGATCTGGGACATGTTACGCCCCATGTTCGCCAGCATTTCAGTGATTGCGACATTCTGCTGTTGGAATGTAATTATGATGCTCAGATGCTTGCGACAGGACCCTATCCTCCGGCGCTGAAGCGACGTGTCGGAGGCGATCTAGGCCATTTGTCTAACGATCAAGCGATGCAATTGTTGCAGGGCATAGATCTTTTGAGGCTCAGGCATCTCGTCGTGTCCCATGTAAGCGAGAAGAATAATTCGCCAGAATTGGCGCGCTCGGCTTTGACGCCTGTGCTTGAGGGATGGACAGGCCAGCTAACGTTAGCGACCCAATTGGAGGGTTTTGATTGGTTGTCTGCCTGACAACCTGTTTTTTTATACATACTGTATACATAACCAGTATTTTTTGCTTTAATGGTTGCCCAGTTAAATCTCACTCCAAAAGTTTCAGCAATTTGGGGTTAACACAAAAGGCAGTCATTATGATTATTAAGCACATTAAATCCTCAGATACTTGGTTGGTTCGCAAAGGTCGGAAAGTGTTATATCGCGGTCCGATCAGTCCATTGAGCTCTAGCCGAATCCTTGCCGTTGCCCTCAAGCGAGATGGCCTGAAGTTAGTGGCCTGAATTTAGTGGCCGGAAGTTGGGGGCCTAAAGACGGTGGCGTGAATTCAGTGGCGTGAATTCAGTGGCTTGAAGTTGGGGGCCTAAAGACCGTGGCCTAGGAGCTTCGGGTCGATCAGTTTGCGGGGTTGTGGATCGTGACTGCGAATGGCTCATGCTGCAAGGTTAGGAACCGAGTGCTACGAGATTAGAGACTGAGTGCCGCCAGGTTAGGCTGCATTGAAAAAATGCACGTCGATCCAACAGTGTAATTAGGCGTCAGATCAGCAATTGATAACGCACGCTTTTTAGGCAAGTACAGAGACTCATCTAGCAGCGCTTGAATAGTGCTTCACGATATTGTTCGCGTCGTTTCACAAAAAATGAAAATAGCTTTCAGTCGACCCTAGGTTGTGTCTATACCGCAGCATCATCGTCTCGATAGGCTTATCCAGCAGTGTTGGCAAGGTATCGGCCTTCTAGAGAGCCCGAGCAGGCAGGCAAAAGGAGCCAAGCACACTTGACTAGATCGAATAAAGGCAACCGCTGCGAGCGGGCCGAACAATATTACGTTTATGATGGCTTAATCTAAAGATATGACCGGTTTATCGACCGCTTTTGATTTGTAGCTGACAGCAGGCCTGTGGTTCTTTTGTAAAGCCAAGCCCCGCTTCTCGACCAGCACGTTTCAGAGTGTCAGCGGGTATTCGCTCGGGTTGTAAGGCTGAGCCTGATTGTGTCTTTAGGCGGTAGTATGCAAGTCGATTGTCGAGATATGCCGGCCATCTGTTTCACGGCATATCGAACTTCGCTGCTTGATACTAGCTAACCCCGGCGACGACCTATCTGAGAGACGACCTATTTAAGAGATCCCCTATCTAAGAGACGACCTATCTGAGAGATACCCTGTCTAAGAGATACCCTAGCTAAGAGACGACTTATCAAATAAAGGACGGTAGGATCGCTATGCGCGAATTCGATAGATCGGTTGAACCAGATCACGGGTTTTCCTCTAACGAAAGTCTCTGATTGCTCAGGAGAGATCACTCGCGGTATCCGGACGATGGATCGTATCGGATGCATTCTAATAGCTTCCGCTTTTGCTGCCCCCTGTGATCGCTTCCTTGCGGCTTTGTTGAAAATTCTATCTGCGTCCATTGGCTGGCGAGAACGAGTGAAAATTGCCACTTTCGGGATTGATGGCGTGCGCGCTAATCCTAATTGAAGCAGCAGAGGCGAAATCAGCTCAAAATATAAAGACCATAAAACGTTAGTTATAAAAGGGTAAAAGTGATGCGCGAGATCAAAGGGGCGGACCCGGGCGCAAGCTTAGGGGCCACTGATGCCTTTATCTCGCTAGAAAAGGATGGCCAAATAGTGGCCCAGCCGCTTGAGCCTATCTATAATTCACTACAGAAATTAAGGTCAGATTTCGCTGTTAGTGGCGACCTGCTGGGTTGCTTAACGGGGTTAGAGTGGGGCGCTGAGACACCTCAGCCCTGGGGCACGAGTTCAGGGTTGTGGGTGTCGGATTCGTTTAGTCAGATTTAGGTGCTACCCTACATCCTGCGCCAATTAGGGCGATTGCAGGACGCTACAGTTAATCTGGCTTGGCAACGGTAGAAGACGGCAATCAATAAATCGATTGTAAGAGAGGTAAGGACAAAGCAATGGCGATGACTCCAGATACACAGGCTGAGTTTTTGATAGAAGTTTCAGCGCAGAATTTTCAATCCGAGGTGGTCGAGCGTTCCCAGCAAGTACCCGTTATTTTGGAATTTTACGCCAACGGCGCTGCCCCATCAGAAGCGCTCTCAACCCTGCTTCGCAGTTTAATCAATGGCTATCAAGGCAAGTTAATGCTTGCGCGGGTCGATGTTCAAACGAACCCGCAGTTAGTTCAGCAATTGGGAGTGAGAGGCTTGCCGACGCTGAAGATTGTGAAAGATGGCCAACTGATCGATAGTCTTGAGGGCCCTCAAGAAGAAAGTAACCTCCGAGTTTTATTCGATCAGTTAACGATCAGTCCAGCAGAGCAGGTACGAGCCCAGATTGCGCATTATCTGAGTGTGGGAGATCGCGTCAGTGCTATGAACATGTTGAAGCAGATGATGGTCGAAGAGCCCAGCAATCTGTCTTTGCACACAGAGTATGGCGATTTGTTAATTCAGGAGGGAGAAATTGAGCAGGCTGAGCGCTTGATCTCCGAATTGCCTGCTGACGCAGAGGGCATGGCAAAGGTCAAGAGTCGGCTGTTTTTTGTAAAAAAAGTTCAGGATCTAGGTACGCTGGATGCGCTAAAGGCATTGGCTGATAGCCATCCCGAGGATCAATCTCATCAGTATCATTTTGCCTGTGCCTTGGTCGCTGACGATCAGATAGAAGCGGCATTGTCAGTTCTGCTCAATATGCTGAGATTGGATCGTAACTGGGAAGAAGAAACCGCGAGAAATACCATGATTCAGGTATTTGAACTACTTGGAAAGGGCGATGCGCTGGCATCTGCTTACCGACGAAAAATGTTTACCTTGCTGCACTAGATTGCCTCCGGAGATGTCGCCAAGGTCTGAAGGGTGCCAGGATTTGGGCGAGGACCGCGTTGATTGAAGATGTATAGGGCGTGAGTTGAGGCTGGATGACGAAAACTGCCACCGCCTGCCCCGAAGCCCGAATCATTGTAGACTAAGGCGACATTCAAGTTTTGATCAGAAGTTAGAATGTCTGGATTTTGAGGGAAAATGACAGGTCTTGATACGGGGCCTTTCAAGACCGAAAACGATGAAAACTTAGGCCAAGTCTGACGCCTAACCTCGCTCAAAGTGAACCGTGGGAAAGAGTTTCCCTCGAGAAAAAATGAAGCATACTTGAGTCGCGGCCTTGGATGATCGTCTAAGGCGTCGTCAAGGCGAACACCGAGAAAGTAA
>JADHNJ010000054.1 GCA_016779565.1 Pseudomonadales bacterium | reverse complement strand
CTACCACCTAGGACGGTAAACCGGACAAAAAATACACAACCGCAATGACAGGAATGACAACAATCGCCACAGCACCCATTGCATCTACCATCGCATCCCCAGAATCTTCGTTCTCTGTTTGACTCATGCCGATCTCCTTTTTGATGCTGGCATTATAACCTAGTCCATCAGTAGGTTAAAAAGCATAACGATAGAAGCACAAGTTCGTTCAGGACCTGAGAACAAACTGTTATCTTCCTTCGAAATTTTGCTCGACCTAGTTTATGTATCAATATAGCGAACAAGACCAACAATTCTTGCAAACCCGAACCGAGCAGTTCAGGCAACAGACCGAACGATTTTTGCAAGGTCAACTTTCAGCAGAGGAGTTTCAACAGCTTAGATTAAGAAATGGTCTTTATATTCAGCGCTTAGCACCGATGCTACGGGTGGCGATTCCCTATGGTCTTGTATCAGCTGATCAACTGAGAACCCTCGCTAAAATTTCACGAGACTTCGACAAAGGTTACGCGCATTTTACGACCCGGCAGAATATTCAATTTAATTGGCCTAAGCTCGAGGCAGTGCCTGATTTGCTAGCCAGTTTAGCTGCCTGTGACATGCATGCTATTCAGACCAGCGGCAGTTGCATTCGCAACATTACAACAGATCCCCTTGCTGGGGTTGCCGCCGACGAACAGGTCGATCCAAGACCCTATGCAGAGCTCATGCGACAGTGGTCGACTCTACATCCTGAATTCAACTGGTTACCAAGAAAATTTAAGATTGCAATTACCGGCGCGCCCCATGACAGAGCCGCGATTGAAGTCCATGATATTGGTCTCTCCGCTTTCAACGAACAGAACAATGTGTTTTTCAGGGTGGTGGTTGGCGGCGGCTTAGGCAGAACGCCCATGATTGGCACCACAATTCATGAGCGCCTACCAGCCAAGCATCTTTTAACCTACTTGACCGCTATCCTAAGAGTCTATAATCGTCTCGGAAGGCGAGACAACAAATATAAAGCGAGAATCAAAATCCTCGTTAAGGCAATGGGCGAAGCGCGTTTTCGAGATGCGGTCGATGCCGCGTGGCAACCTATTAAAGGTGGCCCTGACACTGTCAGCGATGAGCGAATTCAAGACTTGATGCGACATTTCTCTCAACCTGACTACGCTTTTGTAAACGACGCAGATCAACAGGCTGTGATTTCTTCGGATGGCGCCTTTCATCTTTGGCGCAACCGGAACGTGCTGCCTCATAAAACCCCCGGCTATAACGCAGTCCATATTTCTTTAAAAAGGCCTCATACGCCACCCGGAGACGTATCTGACGCCACCCTTGAGGATCTTGCCGCGCTGGCTGATGACTACAGTTTCGGGGAAGCCCGGGTTACCCACGAGCAGAATATTATTCT
This sequence comes from Pseudomonadales bacterium, assembly GCA_016779565.1. Taxonomy (GTDB): domain Bacteria; phylum Pseudomonadota; class Gammaproteobacteria; order Pseudomonadales; family Azotimanducaceae; genus UBA9926. The sequence continues at coordinate 13,689 of JADHNJ010000054.1, read as the reverse complement.
CGCAGATGTTGAGACTAGCCGCCTATTTGAGCTTTGGCGATTATTGGTTTCAGCAGATTTAGCCACCCCAAATCGCGGTCTAGCCTCGGACATGATTTGCTGTCCTGGCGGAGACTATTGCTCTTTAGCCAATGCAAAATCGATTCCAGTTGCTGCGGAAATCACCAAAATTTATGAAGATCGTCAGCAAGAACAGCGCCTGGGGCCCCTCTCAATCAACATATCCGGGTGCATGAACGCGTGCGGACATCATCACGTTGGCAATATAGGCATCCTAGGTGTCGACAAGAAAGGCGAAGAGTTCTATCAAATTTCAATTGGCGGCGACAGTGGCGACACGGGCAACGGCGCCGAATTGGGTAAGATCCTCGGTCCCGCGCTTTCACGGCAGCATATTGCTCGGGCCGTATTGAATTTAACGCAATGTTATGAATCTGCCAGGGCTGAAGATGAAACCTTTAACCAAACCCTTGAACGCGTTGGCCTTGCACCCTTTAAAACTGCAGTCTACGAGTCTGAGGCTATATGAACTTAATCTTCATCGAAGACGGTAAACCTTTGGCCAAGAGGATTGATACTCTCTGGCATGGCTTTGAGGAGCCTTTGGCACAAGTATCTCAACAGCCCATATCTGGCTCAGTCACGCTACAGCTTCTGCCAGACGTTGAACTTGAAGACCTTCGAGAGTTGATTGCCCAGGCGTCTCTTGTGTTACTCGAGCTTCCCACCTTCACCGACGGACGCGTCTACTCTATCGCAGCAGCCCTACGCCAGCATTATCAATACACCGGCTGCTTACGCGTATTTGGAGACGTCAGGCAGGATCAGATCGATGACTTACACCGATGCGGCATCGATAGCTTTGTCCTTGAGGATTCTCAGTCCAGCGATGAGACCCTCACTAGGTTTAATGCCTTCGGCTTTCGTTACCAGAGGCCATTTGGGTGACCAGCGACCACTGACTTTAGGCGCTCTGTCCAGCCCGCTTACGTCTAGATCAATTTCACAAGTGTACGACCGCACATATCACCCGCCAGCAGCTTTTCAACAGCATCGGGAATGCCTTCCAAGTCGATTTCGTTGGTAATCGCCGCTAATGTAGGCAGTTGCCATTCTTCTGCCAATCTAGCCCAGTTGCGGGCTTTATCTTCGACAGGCAACTCGACAGAGTCCACCCCTAACACATTAACCCCTCGAAGAATGAAGGGTAGCACTGACACTTCAAACTGGGGAGAGGCCACGAGCCCGCAAATAGCCACACTTCCTTGCGGCTGAAGAGACTTGACTACGTTGGACAGAATATCTCCACCCACCGTGTCAATGGCATGCGCATAGGCCGGCTTTAGCATTGGGCGATCGGAAGTCTCTCCCAGCCCGTCACGAGCAATTATATTATTAGCCCCAAGACCCCGCAGATAGTCATGCTGGTCTGTTTTACCTGTCATCGCGACAACTTCAAAGCCTAATAATGAGAGCAACGATACTGCCACTGAGCCTACGCCACCACTCGCACCTGTTACCAGCACAGGGCCGTCTTCGGGTTGCGCATTCATCCATTCTAGCTTTTCAACGCAGAGCGCCGCAGTTAGACCTGCCGTTCCTAGGATCATACTCTCCCGCAGGGATAGCCCAGCAGGCATGGGGACCACCCAGTGAGAAGGCACTCGAATGTATTGACCAAAACCGCCGGGCGTATTCATCCCTAAATCAAACCCTACCACAATGACCTCTTCACCCACGGGCAACTGTGGATCTGTCGAAGCTTTGATGATCCCAGCGGCATCGATACCCGGCTGGTGAGGATAGCTACGCGTCACACCAGGCAATCCTCCGACGCTCATCGCATCTTTAAAGTTAACGGATGAGTAGAGCACTTCAATCAAAACATCCCCCTCGGGCAAATCATCAACCTGACGCTTTATGATTTGGTGCCGAGTACCTTTGTCGTCTTTTTCAACCCAAAAAGCGTTGAACTCCGTCATCGTGTCGCTCCCTTACTATCCGCTGCCGCTTAATTCATATCGATATAGGCTATGACTATCGCTAGTGGCTATGTCTCATTTACACATCATGCTGAGCCAGCAATCTGCCCCCGGCCCGCCAATTTGACGCCAATTGAGCAAAGCGCTTCATTACCTTCTCAACTCGACTCTCTTGCATTTCGTAGCTGATCGCATACACCGATCTGACTTTCATTAGCTCAACCAGATACTCATCACTGGTTTGAATTTTATCGATTAATCCCTTTTCTAAGGCACGACCACCATACCATGCCTCTCCTGTGGCGACCGCTTCAATGTCCACGGCGGGTCTATTGTCACTGACAAAAGCTTTAAACAGCTGATGCACGTCTTCAAGTTCAGATTTGAATTTTTCACGACCGGCATCGGTATTTTCACCGAACAGCGTCAACGTTCGTTTGTATTCTCCCGCAGTATGCAATTCGACATCCACGGATTGTTTCTGCAATAGACGATGGAAATTGGGCAATTGCGCGACCACTCCTATTGACCCGAGCACTGCAAAGGGTGCTGCTATAATGGTATCTGCAATACAGGCCATCATGTACCCTCCACTCGCAGCGACCTTATCCACCGCAACTGTAAGTTTTATTTTTTGGTCCGTTACACGTTTTAATTGTGATGCTGCCAGCCCATAGCCGTGGACAACACCGCCGGGACTTTCGATCTTCACCAGTACCTCATCGTCCGTCTCAGCAATTGCTAACACAGCGGTGATTTCCTCTCTCAGACTCTCGACGCCAGACGCTTCAACATCACCTTCGAAATTTAAAACAAAGACTTTACCCGGTTCGGATTCGTCGGTATTGCTTTTTGCCTTCGCTTTAAGCAGTTGCTTTTCGGCTTTTTGTCGGGCTTTGGCGGATTTTTTTTCTTCTTTGTCTGCAACTTTCTGGGCTTCTACGCTTCGCATCGCTTGGTGTAAGGTTTTGGTCATTTGTTCAAACGCTTCATTAAGATGCTTGACCTCGAGACGGCCGGCAGGGTCTGCTCGACGCTGCTGCCGGGCTCCGACCAGCATGGACAACAGCACAAACAGCGCTAGAAGCACAGTCGCCACTTTCGCTAGAAACAATCCATACTCAATCAAGAATTCCAAGACACTGTCCTAATCGCTATTATTACAGATGGCATACTAACACACCCTAGAGCCCGCCCTAGGTCCATCATAGAGTGCGAAAAAGGAGCGTTATGAACGCCGAGACAACCCTTAAGCATTGGCAAACATCACTCAAGCCTAAATTTCGTTACGACTTTTTACCTGCTGAAGACACTATATTTCAATTCAGATTGCAGCGGGATTTCGATTGCTACCTAGAGGCGAATAGTAGTTCTTATGAATTTCTTCTGGGTCATCACGAAGCACCAACCTTGACCTTATATCTGCCTGACGCCAGCACTTTGTTCAATATCTTATCGGGTGACATCGACGGTATGGAGGCATTTATGGCTGGCGACTATCGCGCTGATGGCAACATTATTCTGAGTCAGTTACTGCTCTACCTTTTCCAAAAGCCTCACGACATATCCAAGCATCAAGTGATCGACTGAGCACTAAGATCGTCAGGTTGCTCCTCATCCCAAACACAACCTGACTCGGATTCATCACGCAGCAGAGCAAGCATCTCTTGATGGGCACGCATTTCATCCTCAGAGACTAGGACCGGTGGACCACTAACGGCCGAAACTATGGCATCGGCCGGTCGACTTACCGACTCGGTTACACCTTCCACAGGGCCTTCCAAGGAGAGGCTCCCCTGCCCACCGGTCATCACCAAAAAGACCTCAGCTAGGATTTGCGCATCCAAAAGCGCCCCGTGAAGTGTTCGGCCAGAATTATCAACCCCGAGTCTTTTACAAAGCGCATCTAAACTGTTTTTTTGACCCGGGTACTGCATTCTTGCTAATGCTAGCGAGTCTACAACGGTGCAACGTTGAGAGATTTTGCGCTTTTCTCTTATCAATTTAAGCTCTTGATTCAAGAATCCGACATCAAAATCTGCATTGTGGATTACGAGATCTGCGCCTTCGATAAAAGCCAAAAAATCAGTGGCAATTTCAGCAAAGTTAGGCTTATCCGCCAGAAAATCCAATGAGATACCGTGCACGGCTTCTGCCCCGGCGTCGATCGCTCGCCCTGGATTAAGATAAGCGTGAAAATGTCGGCCTGTCAGACGGCGGTCTCTAATTTCTACGCAGCCAATTTCAATCACTCGATGACCATTACTCGCCTCAAGCCCAGTTGTTTCTGTATCTAAAACGACTTGTCTCATGATGCTCGCAACAAGTTATCAATTGCCAGATTGGCTAAGGCATCTGCTCGTTCATTGCCAGGATGGCCACTATGACCTTTTACCCAGTGCCAAGACACCTCATGTTTTGCCGCTTCCCTATCTAAAGCCTGCCATAAATCTTGGTTCTTGACCGGCTGCTTCGAGCTGGTGCGCCAACCATTGCGGCGCCATCCTTGAATCCATTGGGTAATACCCTGTCGAACATATTGAGAATCGGTGGTCAGGGCGATCTGGCTAGCTTGCGCTACGTGGGCCAATCCATTAATGGCCGCCGCAAGTTCCATCCGATTATTTGTTGTATTCAGTTCAGCGCCTGACAGCACTATTTCTTGTCCATCTTGAAGCAAAAGTACTCCCCAACCACCTGGACCTGGATTCCCTCTACAAGCCCCATCTGTAAACATCTCAATCATTATTCAGACCTAAGTTCGCTCAAACTGACAGTTCGAGACGGGGTCAGCCCTCCCGGCACTGAATCCGATAATCCCAAATCCGAGAACCGGATCAGGCGCCGCTGCCGAAAACCTCGCACCGGTGTTAAAGGGGCTACATATTTGCGAGCAATAATCATATACACACCACCGAACATCAAATTATAACGCCTTCCAAGCCCTAAGCCGAAATTTGGCGGCCGCACCCAAGGCATAAGCATCGGCAATCCAAATTCTGCGTAAAGCACACGATCAATTTTAAAGTTTAAGATATTCAGCCAGTCCATTAATTTTGGTGCTGATAAAAATCTCCCCTTGAAAGGAAATGCAGCAGACTCGCGGCTTAACAGCGCTTTCATTCCCCAAAAGCTAAACGGATTAAAGCCGGTGATCATCAACAATCCCTGGGGCATCACGACGCGGGCTGATTCCGTCAATAAAGCCTGAGGCCTATCGACAAACTCAAGCAGATGATGCAGTAAAACCACATCAACCTGATCAGTCAAAATAGGCATTTGCAACGGTGAGGCAATCAGGTCGGGATCTAAACCGAAAGATTCCGCTAATCGCCTTTTATGAGGGATCGGGCTTTTTGCAAACAGCGCTTGATTCTGCGCGCTGATCTGCAGCAAGTGATAGCCGACCGTATCCTCAAGCAACTCGTCGTGTAAAGCTTGTTCAGTCGCAAACACTTGCTCCCCTAAAGCGGACCGAAACCAAGCTGCAAGCGCTTTGCGCGCATCATCCCGGGGTGCCATCTTGAGTGGCTTGTCCATGCGTACGTCCTACTGCATTCTACGGCTTAGTCAATCTGTCATCAGCAGCCTCTGCCAAGTTAGACCAGACCCCATGATCGACAGCAATATTAAAACAGTGCCGTAGAAATTGCATTGCTCACAGGTTTTGGAGAAGGATATCACTTATACTGGATCAATGATCCGAACGCTAATGCCTCGAACCGCTTTGCCCATCGCAATGGGGATCTATTTGCTAACCGGGTGCCAATTATTGTCGAAGGACGAAGCCCTATCAGACCACGCTACGTCCGAAGCCCAGACCAAACAAGGCACTTTGATCCCTGACCTGACTCAAGATCCTTCCGATTCGACAGAAGCCTGGAAGCAACCGGCGCCTGAGATTGAGCCTGATGATATTGACGCTGAGGGCCAAACCATTTCCGGCACTTTTTTAGCAGGCCCGGCTGCGACATCGCCGTTGCTCGAATTAGCTGCTCGGCAAGGGGCTTTGGAGTGCTCGACTAGAGCCTCATGCGACCTTGCACCAGATCATCCGTCCGAGCCGCCAGATCTCTGGACGAAGCTCCGTCAAGGGTTCAGTTTTGATCTTGCGCTGGACGAGCCCAGAGTTCAGTCGCATATCAAGTGGTTTGTTGACCACCCGGACTATTTACAGCGAGTATTTTCTCGGGGAGCACTTTACTTACCGTATATTGTGGACCAAGTAATTGAGGCTGGACTGCCTCTAGAAATCGCGCTGCTCCCAGTGATTGAAAGTGCTCTAGACCCATTTGCTTACTCGCAAGGTCGAGCCTCTGGCTTATGGCAATTTATTCCAGCGACCGCCCGCCTCTATCACATTAAAATCGACTGGTGGTACGACGGCCGCAGAGACATCATCGATAGCACCAAGGCTGCAACAGCATTTTTAACCGACCTAGGCGCTCGCTATCAGCAAGATTGGCCCCTTGCTTTGTCGGCTTATAATGCAGGTGCTGGGCGGGTAAATCAGGCAATCAAGCGCAATCAGCGACAAAACAAGGCCACCACATTTTGGGATCTAGCGCTTCCCAAAGAGACCCGCAACTACGTACCTAAGCTATTGGCTTTAGCCGCGATTATCAGGTCTCCGGACACCTATGGCATCACCCTCCCGTATATCGATATGAAAAAGTCCTGGGCAGTTTTCCCAATGTCAAACCAAATAGATCTTGCCTTAGCCGCAGATCTTGCTGAGGTGCCCGTTGATGACCTTTACCGTCTTAACCCAGGCCACAATCAGTGGGCGACTCATCCTCAAGGCCCGTATCGCTTGCTATTACCCCAAGCCCAAATCCCGGTGATGACTGACAATCTTGCGAGTTATCCAAGTGAGCAACGGATTACTTGGCGGCGCCACATAATTCGATCAGGAGAGACACTGAGCGAGATCGCAGATGATTACCAGCTATCGGTGGATGCAATCCTTGAGGCCAATCAGCTTAGCGGCCACCTTATCATCGCAGGCGAGATACTCATGATACCAACGCCGTTGGCATCTCCTAATGACTATCTACTGTCGAGTGATAACCGCGCTACGAATCGACTCAAGCGCTACCAAGCTCGTTACCAACAACCGCCACAGGAGCATACGGTCAGATCAGGAGATAGCCTCTGGCGTATCGCTAAACAGTACCAAGTTTCAGTTAGAGAACTCGCCCGCTGGAACGGTCTGACACCAAAATCGGTACTCCCGATTGGAGACATCCTTTTTGTGTTTCAACCAACCCCGACCACTGACGCCTTAAAAATCAGTCGGAATCCGCCCCCCCAAACACGACCAATGGTTCGAACGATTTACTATAAGATCCGGACGGGGGATTCTCTGTCAAAGATTGCTGCTCGGTTTAATACCTCAGTATCTGCGATTAAGACTTGGAACCCTACTTTGACCCAGAAACCCTATCTACATCCAGGAGACAGGCTACGTTTGGAACTGAACGTTCGCAACAGCCAGGGAACCTAGGCTTTACCTAGCTTGATCTCCCTGAGTAAACGCTTACAGGCCGGCGCCATCAACATCACTCAACTGTTGCAACGAAGTCTGTAGGGCCTGAAATTCCAGTCCACCGCGTTGATTGGCGAGCAGTTGACTCACTGCTTGATTTTCACCAGCAAATTCTGCGGTTGCAGGATTGATCACATTCGTTACAGAAACTACTGCCACGTCTCCCGAATCCAAGACTGCCAATCCAACCGACTTAGCTGCCTTGGCAGGTTTTGGAAGCGCAAAAGCTTTCTCGACCAAGGCCTTGGGCAATTCGGTCTCATAGCGTGTCATTGCCCCTGCCACGCTCCACTCGAGGTCAAACTGGTCTGCGACAACGCGGGTAATATCGCCTGACTCAAGCATGGCAACAGCCTGCTCGGCTTGGCTCTGCACTAAAGTCGATGCTCGCTCAGTCTTCAGACGATCGACAATATCAGCCTCTACGAGCTCGAAGGGCTTTAAACGGCTTTCTTGATAGGCACTGACCCTAACCACGATGGCCTCACCATCACTTGTTTCTATTACTGCGCTGTTGTTGCCATCTATCAAAAGGTCTGGAGAAAACACCGCTGCTTTAACAGCCGACTCTGACATGATACCGGTATCATCTTGGCGAGAGACCCCTGCTCTTTGTTCTATAGTCAAGCCCAACTGGGTTTCGATACCAGTTAAATCCTCATCCTCGAAAGCCAACTCATCTAACTCGCTCATTTTTTCGATATAGCGCTCACGGACCGCTTCCTGCCGAAAAGCGGTATCCACATCCCCTCTAACCACCTCAAAGTCTTCAACCTGGGAGGGTTCCAACGCTGTCAGACGAATGAGGTGAAAGCCAAACTCAGTCTCAACAGGCGGCGACACCTCACCGACCGAGGACAGCGCAAAGGCCGCCGCTTCAAAGGGGGCCACAAAGATATCTGGCTCTGCGTATCCTAGATCACCGCCGTTCATTGCGCTCCCTGGATCATCCGAGCGCTCTTCTGCTAGGATTTCAAAGGCTTGCCCCTCGGCTAAAGCCTGCTGTATCGCTTCAATTTCGGCTAACGCTGAAGCCTTGTCGCGATCATCTGAAATCGCGATGAGAATATGTGCAATCTGGCGGCGCTCTTTGCTGCTATAAAGATCGAGTCGCTTCGCATAGAAATCGCGTAAAGCTTCTTCTGTCACCGTCACATCGGCCATCATTTGCGATCGAGACAATGTGACAAACTCAATATCAACCATTTCTTCTGAGAAAAACAAATTAGGGTTTTCCTCGTAATAGGCTTCTGCCTCACCTGGCTCAACAATGACATCGGGGGCGACCGTATCTTTCCTAAACGTCATGTAAGCAACATCTCTAGTCTGGCGTGACAACGCAAGCACTCGATTGGTCTCTGAGTCTGTTAAAAACGCAGATGCCCTAACGGCTTCGGCTAATTGACCTACTGCTTGATCGATGCGTAACTCTTCGCGATAAGATAGTGGGTTATAGCCTGCATTGGCCAAGACCAGACGATATTGATTCGGGTCGAACACACCTGCGACCTGGAAAGCTTCGGTCTTTAAGAGAGAGGCATCAATACTCGCATCGCTAGCCGTAATACCCAAATCTTCGACCGCCTGCGTCAGCAGTTTCCTCGATACCAATGATTGAAGCACATCGCTGCGAAGCGCATCTTCGTCGATGGATTCTGGTGTCGCGCCTTGACCCAACATTATTCGCCGGTTCCGCTCAACAGCCATTTCCATCTCTGCTACCGTGACATCTTCGCCATTGACGGTTGCAACCTTCGCTACAGGCGTCAAAAAAGTTGTAATCGAACCCAAACCAAAAAACGCAAAAGCGATGATGATCAGCCCTATGATAATTTTAGTCGTCAATCCTTGGCTGCGCTCTCGCATACTCATAATCGACATAACGGGTCCCCTATTTCTTGCTAGCTCTCCAGCCGCGTAGTTTACACGAATTCCCTAGACTTCAGGCAATTGCAAGATACATCATCAAAAAAGTCTAGAGGCTATCTTTGTCAGTTAATCAGCCCAAGACCGCGAACAGCTCGCCTAGGCGAGCGTTGCATAAATCAAAATGAAGTGAACATTGCTGACAGTGGCACGCCATTGAGCTTCTCGGACTTGATCAACACCGAGCCATTTGGGGGTGCGACATGAATACTAGGTATCACCTTTGATGATAAGACTTATCAGCAGGTGAACGGATTAAGGCTAAGCGCTTTTTGACGACGCCCATTTTGAGTTGGGGTGGGATGAAGTGATTTCTAGGGTCGGTTTAATTACACCGGAAACGAGAATGAGGCTAGATCTCACCGTGTCTATTTGACAATTAAGGCTTCCTCTTGTTGGAAGTGAAAGCCTTGATTTCATTTGTTCTAAAATCGCTTTTGCCCACTTGCTGAGCGTTCCTTTTCCACCCTGCTGGGCGGGATGGACGGAAGACACGAGTCACGGGGCAAACTCACGTTCACCCCTGTGCCTGTTCATCCTAACAACAATATCAATTGACCGCGTCTTTCAACGCTTTACCGGCTTTAAATGCGGGTACGTTTGCGGCCTTAATTTGAATCGCTTCCCCGGTCTTGGGGTTTCGGCCAGCGCGGGCCTCACGACGGCGAACAGAGAAGGTACCAAAACCCACTAAAGATAAGGAATCTCCCGCCTTTAGCGCGCCTGTTACTGAGTTAACCATAGCGTCTAACGCACGTGCAGCAGAAGCTTTAGAGATTTCCGCAGACTCTGCCATATTGTCGATCAATTCTTGTTTATTCAAAAGATGCCCCTTTATTCACAGTGATTAGATTGAAGTAAAATCATTCCCATTCTAGGGCGATCAGCCCTTGCACTCTTATAACAACTGCCCCGTGGAGGGTCAAGCAATACTAGTGAGGGCTCACTCGATTGTCCTCTACGTTGTCAGCAAGGGCCTCTCCAGCGACGACCAGAGGCTCTGGACGACGACTTAACGCTAGCTCCAGGACTTCATCTATCCAAGCCACTGGTTTAATTTCTAACGCATCCAGGATGACTTTGGGAATGTCCTTTAAATCCCGCTCATTTTCTGTGGGGATAAGAACGGTTTTTATACCGCCACGATGCGCCGCCAACAATTTTTCCTTGAGGCCGCCAATCGCTAGCACCTGACCTCGCAGCGTAATTTCGCCTGTCATGGCCACATCTGCCCGCGCAGCGATACCAGTTAAAACTGACACCAAAGCAGTACACAGGGCAATACCAGCGCTCGGACCATCTTTCGGTGTGGCGCCCTCTGGCATGTGAATGTGTAAGTCTTTCGTTTCGTGAAACTTAGCGTCGATACCCAATATTTCGGATCGGCTACGAACCACGGTAATTGCCGCTTGGATCGACTCTTGCATCACGTCGCCTAACGACCCAGTTTTTACGGTTGTCCCTTTGCCTGGTACCACTGCCGTCTCAATCGAAAGTAACTCTCCACCAACACTCGTGACCGCAAGACCGGTGACCTGGCCCACCTGGTCTTCTTTTTCAGCTTGCCCGTGTCGAAATTTTTGAACGCCTAGATAGGCTTCGAGGTCAGAAGCATCGACGGTTAGAGGCAACAGGGCCTCATCAGTCGCTGCAGCACGTACTACCTTTCTGCAGACCTTGGCGATTTCTCGCTCAAGCCCCCGCACTCCTGCCTCTTTGGTGTAATAACGGATGATATCCAAAAGCGCATCTTCTGAAAGGATCAAATCCCCAGTTTTGAGTCCGTTATTTTTAAGCTGCTTTGCGCACAAAAACCGAGTAGCGATATTGAGCTTCTCGTATTCGGTGTAACCAGGCACGCGAATCACTTCCATCCTATCGGCCAAGGGCCCAGGGATATTCATCGAATTAGAAGTGCAAATGAACATCACCTCCGAAAGATCATAGTCCACTTCCAAATAGTGATCGTTAAAACTATGGTTCTGCTCTGGGTCAAGCACTTCAAGCAGTCCTGAAGCCGGATCGCCACGATGATCTTGACCCATTTTATCAATCTCATCGAGCAAAAAGAGCGGGTTCTTGACTCCAACCTTGGACAATTTCTGAATCACCTTACCTGGCATTGAACCGATATAGGTGCGGCGATGGCCTCGAATCTCCGCCTCATCGCGAACGCCGCCCAAAGCCATACGCACAAACTTTCGATTGGTGGCTCGCGCTATTGATTCTCCTAGGGAGGTTTTCCCCACCCCAGGCGGTCCAACGAGGCAAAGCACCGGCCCTTTATGCTTTTTGACCCTTTTCTGAACGGCCAAAAACTCGAGTATCCGCTCTTTAACATCTTCGAGACCGTAATGGTCTTCATTTAAAATCTGCTCAGCCAGCTGGATATCCGTCTTAATTCTGGAGCGCTTTTTCCAAGGCGTACCAAGCATCCAATCCAAATAGCTCCTGACGACGGTAGCTTCAGCTGACATAGGCGACATCATCTTTAGCTTCTTGATCTCGGCTGAAACTTTTTCTCGGGCTTCTAAAGGCATTCCAGAGGCTTGGACTTTCTCCTGTAATTGTTCGATTTCAGATGGACCGTCTTCGCTGTCACCCAATTCTTTCTGGATGGCCTTCATTTGCTCATTGAGATAATACTCTCGCTGACTTTTCTCCATCTGCTTCTTTACCCGGCCACGAATCTTTTTGTCAACGCCGGAAACTTCGATCTCACCATTAAGCAGTGAAGACAACCGTTCCAGTCGCTGCCGAACATCGACCGTCTCCAAAAGGGCCTGCTTTTCCTGCAGCCGTAAAGTCAGCTGCGCTGCAATCGTATCGACCAGTCGGCTTGGCTGCGAGATGCCAGCAACACTTGTCACGACTTCTGCTGGAATCTTTTTGCTTGATTCGACATATCGTTCGAACATTTTCATCAGGTTGCCACAAAGGCTAGCAGCTTCCGCCTCTGGAAGATCACTATCTTCAAGCAATTCGACATCCGCCCGAAACACATCAGCGTCGTCCCGAATATCAGCGACTCTGGCGCGGCACTCCCCCTCCACAAGAATTTTTACCGTTTTATCGGGCAGCCTGATGAGCTGTAAAATCGTTGCAGTTGTCCCGAAGCGATATAAGTCCTCTACCGTCGGCTCATTATTCTCGGGTTCTATTTTCGCGAGCAATAGGATCCGTTTATCCCCCCCTTCCGCCTGAGCCGCCTCCAGTGCCAAAATCGATTTGGGGGTGCCAATAAACAGTGGCTGGACACCGTGGGGATAAACCACCATATCCCTTAAGGTTACAACCGGAACCCGCGACACTATCGACATAACCCTGCTCCTTGTTTACTTTTTCGCGCCATTGCACCCTGAAACTCAAGGATTCCTGCTTAAATATTTCCTAATCACAGATGCTAGAAGTCTGCTTTAGGCCTAGCCGATCGATCATTTTCGGCAACACTAACTTGGGACCGGCTAATCATTCGTCGACACGAACTAGATTCTCTACTTCACGCTCCACGTGAACCGGATCCCATTAGTATAACGGTATTAAACAGGAAAAGGTTTAATCCAAAGGTCAACGCCGTCAAGCGGGTGCGCTAGCGAACTTTTGATAATATCGGACGACGACCTGCTGAGAAATAGAAATCCCTTGATGAAAAAGGACTTTCACGAGCCCGATCGATAAGCGGCCAAACACGGATCTATAGTCTTCTTAAAGACATAGATCCGTGAGCAGCGCTTGAAGTATTTACTGTTCTTGGGATTTCTTTTGATCTTGGGCTTCGTAGATCATCATGGGCTCGCTATTTCCGAGAATGACATTCTCATCTACAACGACCTTTACGACATCATTTTCAGATGGGATATCGTACATAACATCTAACAAGACCGATTCTAAAATGGAGCGTAGACCACGGGCGCCAGTCTTTCGGTCCATGGCCTTTCTGGCGACCGCACGAAGTGCATCGTCCCGAAAATCTATTTCAACGTCTTCCATTTCAAAAAGCTTGGCGTATTGCTTGGTATAGGCATTTTTAGGCTCAGTTAAAATCTGAACCAGGGCATCCTCGTCGAGTTCATCAAGGGTCGCGAGTACCGGTAATCTACCAACAAACTCGGGAATCAGTCCGTATCTCACCAAGTCTTCTGGCTCAACGGTTTTCAGCGTCTCTCCCAGGTTCTTCTTTGTGCTATCGGACACAACCGTCGCACCGAACCCAATACCACTCTTAGCTGAGCG
>JADHNJ010000053.1 GCA_016779565.1 Pseudomonadales bacterium | reverse complement strand
ATGCAGCCCTGTAGGGGCTCATAGGGGCTTCCTTTTCGCGCTATAGGCCCAACTCGCATTCAAGTGCTTATAATCGGTAAGGCGCTCTGTCGCGGTAGCGTTATCAAGTGCGGCGGATCTCAAGCGACTGAATGTCGCAGACGAATCAAGACTTTTCCCTGGGCCGAATGATAGAGTGATGATTTCGTAGCAAGGGGTCACGCGCGCCGTGACGCAGCGAATGGGTTTTTCGGGCTGCTGTAAAACACACCCGCTGGACTGTTTAAACAATGATAAGAGGATCGAAACCATGAAACCACTCGAAGGCATTACCGTGTTGGAGTTTTCAACGATGATTACCGCATCTTTTGCAGCCATGATGATGGCCGAACAAGGGGCGCGGGTGATCAAAGTAGAGCCGATCGAGGTTGGTGACCCCATGCGATATATCGGTTCGAGCAAAGGTGGGATTGCCGCGCTATTCGCCAACTGTAATCGTGGTAAGCGTTCGATTCGAGTCAATATTAAGGAGGCTTCCGGTCAGGCTCTGATTCAAGAGTTGGTATCAGAGGTTGACGTATTTATTCATAATTTTCGTCCGGGGGTCATGGATAAACTCAATTTGGGTAGTGAAGCGATGCGCGCGATTAATCCAAAATTGGTGTACACCGCAATTTCGGGATTCGGTAAGGAAGGCCCCTTGGGAACAGCGCCTGCTTATGACCCCATAATTCAGGCGCATGCAGGACTAACAGCGACCCAAGGTAAGGCAGACGTGCCGGCTTTTTTTAGGACTTTGATTTGTGACAAGATTACGGCGTACACAGCCTGTCAGGCTGTCACTTCTGCGCTGTTTTATCGGGAACGCACTGGCGAGGGGCAGCATATTGACCTGTCGATGCTCGATGCAGGGTTGTTCTTTATTTTTCCGGATGGATTTCAGAACCATACGCTGCTTGATGAGGATGCCACAACCGAACCGCTGTTGATTGATCTACTTTATGAATTAACGCCTACCAAGGATGGGGCTGTAACGATCTCTGCCGGTAACCAAGATATGCAAATGCGCTCCCTGATTGCGATTGGAATGGAACACCTTTTAGCGGATGACAGGTTTAATAGCTTTGAGAAACTGGTGACAAATCTCGAAGAGTTTCAATCACTCGTGGCTGAACAGTATCTGCAATACACCACCGATGAGGTGATTGCCATGCTTAAGAAGGCTGATGTTCCCTGTGCGCGTTGTCTGACCAAAGACGAGGTTTTAGCTCAAGAGCAGCTAGCCGCCAATGATTCAACTGAAGTGATTGAGCACCCACTCATGGGCAACATGCGGGTTATCAAAGCCCCACCCCGATTTGGTGGTGAGCGGTTGCGGCCGTCCAGACCTAGCCCTGATCACGGTGAACATACGCAAGAAGTGTTAGCGGAATTTAACGTGTCAGCAGAGCGCATTTCGGCGTTAACGACTGATGGCGTCATAAAATAACGCCAAGCGCGCAGCATCGAGCCCAACTAGCCAACAATACCGCTGTCCCTTAGGGCTTCAATAGCATCCTCGTTGAATCCAAGTTCTGAGAGGACAGCATTGGTATGTTCGCCAAGTTCGGGGGCTTTTTTGACACCGACCTGAGCGAGGCCGTCGACGTTAACCGGATCGTTGATGATTTTCTCGATACCGATCGCTTCCACAGGTCGGGTGACCATACGGTTCAAAGTCAAGTGCTCGTCGTTATCCAGATCGCTGAACCGCATGACCGCCTCGATTGGTAATCCCAGCTCTGTTTTTAAGATGGTCATCCATTGATCGCAGGTCTTGGTCGCAAACTTGTCTCTAACGACTTGAGTTAATGCCGCACCATTTTCAAAGCGAAGTTCCGCAGTTGCGAATCGCTCATCGGCAAGGACTTCCAGGGCGTCCAAACCCATTAGCAAACGATCGAAATCCTCATCTGTCCTGATCATCGACAACTGAACCCAGCGATCATCAAGGGTTTTGTAAAGCGCGCCAGTCAGACGGGGTAAATCATAAGGACTTAAATCGCCATCCGCCAAGGCGGCTTGTGCAATACAAGACGCTGACCACAGGCCATTAGCTAGGAGCGAGGTATGTACTTTAGAGCCCTGGCCGGTTTGTGCGCGTTTAAGTAAAGCGGTGACAATGCTGGCATACATCGCAACTGCGGTTGGATGGTCACCCAGACCCGGTAGCGCTTGTACCGGTTCTATACCGGCATGTCGCATTTTGTCCATGAGCCCCGAACGATTCCAGTAGGCGACTAAATCAAAAGCTTCATTTTCACTGTCTGGGCCAAGCTCACCGTATGGCGTCAGAGAGGCGTAGATCATTTTGGGGTTGAGGTGGTTGATGTCCTCATAATTAAGTTGCAGCTGACGACGAAGGGGGATGGGCTGATTGGTCACGTAAATATCGCACGACCGAATGAGCTGGTGAAGAATTTCAATACCTTCGGCACTTTTTAAGTTCAATGCCATCGATCGCTTGTTACGAGCGTCCATTGCCCAGGTGTAATTGGCCTCGGCATTGGGTGTAAAGGGTAAACTAGCGTATTGCCGGTAACCATCGCCGGTTATCGGTGCCTCGATCTTAAGCACGTCAGCACCGCGATCTGCAAGCATGGTGGTAGCGACCGGGCCGGCAATCCAGCTGCCCACATCCAATACTTTTAATCCGTCAAACAACATCACGTCATCCACCTGCATCCCTCCTCAACCTAGTCTATCGATAAGCTTACTTGAGTCCTGCAGCTTCGTCTGCAATCCGTTGAAGCTCTGCAAGCAATTCTGTTCGAACCGTAGTGGCGTGCCGTTCAATAGCTTCGATACGCTCAGCTTCAAATCCAAGTCCCTGTAAAATCTCGCGATTGGCCTCACCCAAGCTTGGCGGGTTACCCTTGACGCGGCCGGGGGTTTCAGACAGTTGTACAAGATTACCGACGGTTTGGCAGGCGCCAGCCCCTTCTAGGTGTATTTCCGTGAAATAATCATTTGCCAGCGCTTGAGAATCTTCGAGGACATCCTTCCAGCTATTAACTCGTTCCCAAATAATCTCAGGTTCTTGGGATAAGAATTCGATCCACGCTTCTGTAGTTTTGCGTCCAAAAGCGGTTTTAAAGGCCGCGCGCACTTCATCGGTATCCGCATCGGTAAGCCCAGCACCTAAACGCTGCCCAGGGGTTTGAAATCTCGGGTCCAGCGACAGAGGCAGCATATCGGCAAAAATGCAGAGCCGGTCCCAACTTTCTTGATCCATGACTTGTGCGAGCATGATCGCACCATCATCTAGGGTGCGGTACACGCCGTAGAAGCCCGCAATATTTGGGTGGTGATTTCCGGATCGAGGCAGATCGGCTTGAGTAAGCGCAACATGAGTAAGCTCCCATTGCTGTAGCCATAATGCGGCCCCTAAAGCGCTGGTCTGAACCAGCTGGCCGGTGCCATGACGATCCCGGGCAAATAAGGCAGTCATGATTGCGAGCGCCAATTGCATCGCCCCTGCGGTATCCAAAACAATGGCGCCTGGGAGTGCAGGTTCAAGATCCTTGTAGCCGGTATGGTGAATCAATCCTCCTCTACTAGCGGCAACTCCATCGAGCATCGCTTTGTCTCGATCGGGACCCTTGGGGCCAAACCCATTGACCATAGCGTAGATTAATTGGGGGTGTTGCGCCTTGAGCGCGTCATATCCTAGACCAAGCGCCTCAAGCGCAGCATGTCGATAGTTGGTTAGAAATATGTCGGCGGTCGCAATCAGCGCTTGCATGGCTTCCAAACCTGCTTGCGTTTTTAGGTCAATGCAGAGCGACCGTTTGCCCCGATTGACAGCCGCGTACTGGGGACCCACTGTGCCAGCAGGTGTGTTGTTGTAACGCCCATGGGTATACCGACTCGGATCCCCGAGAGGGGGTTCAACTTTCAATACCGTTGCGCCCATATCTCGCAAATAGAGTCCTGCAGCTGGGCCTTGTACGGCAACAGTCATTTCGATCACGGTAATACCCTCAAGTGGCTCTGGCATAGGTAACCCTCCTTTTTGTTAAGCATGCGATAACCAAGGCTTGATTTGAACCAGAGACCTGTACCTAAATGGACTTAAAGGAGCAGATCATGCAAATACGAACTTTAAGAGAGCTACAAGCATTGAGTCAGGCGCCCATTTGGCCGTCTGATTTTGCTGAGGTAGCGCTTATGATCGACCTGAGTGGTGCCCCTCTCACTGATCCAGAAACGGACTTGGTGAATCGCTGGCTTCAGCGTTTGCCGGTGCCATCTGTTGGCTTAAACCCCGGGTCGGCTTCAGATTCGCTCAGGCTCGATGTGCTGGTTGAAACCGAGGCTGCCGGATATGAGCTCCTAGAGCGTATTCGCCTGCGACCGAAGGCGGCATCGGTATTGGTACAGACCACAAGAATGACCCTAGGGCTGCCTGTGGCGTCTGGATTGGTGATTGAATCATTAGGCTACGGCATGCTGCAAGCTGGTAGCGAATTTACAGACTGGCTGCAGCATCAACCGATGCGTGCCTCGAAGACTCCGGTTGCCGAGCCGGTCCACCTTGACCGACAGGATAGCACTCTGAATATTACCCTTGCGCAGCCAGAGAACCGTAACGCCCTATCTGTCGCCATGCGAGATGGATTAACCGATGCTTTTTCACTGGTTGCGATGGACCCAAGCATCGAAGATGTCATCGTTAGAGGAGAGGGGCCTTGCTTTAGTGCTGGAGGCGACTTGAGTGAATTTGGGTCCTGCCGAGATGTCAGTGATGCCCATCGAATTCGACAGCTTCGGATGCCGGCAAGTGTGTTAGCTGAGGCCAGCGAACGCTATACTTTTTATCTTCATGGTGCATGCATTGGTGCCGGCATCGAATTACCCGCCTTTGCTGAAAGAATTATCGCGACCTCGGACACCGTGTTTCGCCTGCCTGAAGTTGCGATGGGGCTGATTCCCGGTGCCGGTGGCTGCGTGAGTATCACCAAGCGAATCGGCAATCAAAGGACTAACTGGCTGGCGATCTCTGGCACCGAATTATCTGCAGAACAGGCTTTGGCTTGGGGATTGATCGACGCTATAGCCGATTAGTTTGGCTTAAGTCTTCCTGTAAATGATCTTGCCATCCCGGATGGTCATTCGAACCAAATCAGCAGACAGTCGATTCCGCACGAGCTGCCAAGGCAGGCTGAGCAGGCACGCATCCCCGGGTCCACCGGGCTGAATAATTTGGGGTGTGAAAGGGTGGTCTAAGGTGCCCAGATAGCCCATGAGGGCTTGTTCTGGCGTTATGTCTTCATCGACCCCCATGATTAAACCACTTTGAGTAGTGCGATCAACAGCTGCTTGCATAGCTTTCCAAGGATCGGGATTACCAAAGGGGAGGTCAGTCCCGAAAGCGACTGATATGCCCGCTTGGCGAATCGAGTTGACCCGGTAAAGCGTTGCCTGCTCATCCTTTGTAAAAGCCTCGGCATAATCGTCGCCCCGAGACTCGATGAAATTTGGTTGAGTGACCACGGAAAGATTGAGAGCTTTGATGATCGGTATGATGGCTTCGGGAATTACTGAGGCGTGTTCGATCCGATCACCTTGAATACATCCCGCTGTTTCGAATGCCGACAAGGTGAAGACTAACTCAACCTCGGTCACGCAATGCACCGCAACCGGCCGGTTGATCCTATGGCTCTGTGTAATCAGGGTGATGAAAGCATCGATTTTGGGTAAAGAGGCCTCATGTAGGTGAACCTTAGTTTCGCCCACGGCAAGGTTGGCGGTTGGCGCAATCCCAGCCAAACTCGGTCGTCCTGAAAGTCGAACGCGCTGCAGTAACTCGCCGTCGTCTTGTAGTCGGTTAAACCATTGCCAAGTGTCTAAATCGTTGCTGGGTGTCATGTCATTAATACTGGTCACACCAAACGCTGCTAGTTGACGGCTGGCTTGGGCTATGGGCGGCTCTGACGACCGGGTAAGCTGGCCGAGCAGAGCGTCGACATTGAAAAGGCGGCCATCCGCCTGATCGAGTTGCTGCCGCTCATGGTCAGCCATGTCTTTTGCGGCTGCTTCAATCTCGGCAAGACCAAGACTGTTTAGAATCCATAATCGTCCGGAGCGATGTTGAATCCGAATCGGTCGATCGGGACCATGCTGGTCTAACCAGTTTCGGTCTAGGTCTGGGACCACGCCTTCAAAATAATTGGTGCCTCTCAACCAGCCATCACCGGGCGCATTGATCGCTTGCATCAAGTCTTTCGCTGAACAAACGCTTGGCGGGCCGCAGTCTATCGACGCTAGCGATGCGGCGTAGCTAACAAGATGAACGTGATGGTCACTCAATCCAGGTAGCAGCAGCCCACCTTCGGCGTCGATGACGGTATCTGTAGCGGTAGCCGTGAGCGCGCCCACCGCCAATATCGCGCTGCCGCAAATTCTAACGTTGGTATTAATCGTCTCACCAAGTGCATCGATAAGCTCGGCATTTATCAACAATAGCGAGGTGTGTTGATGAGGTGCGTGACTCTTCAGCCGATCGGCGCTCACGCGTCGGCGTTCCCCAAGAACCAAGTCTTAACCTCACGACGCAGCAGCTTACCTGTCTCGGTGTAAGGTAGTTCAGAACAAAAGTGCACGGCCTCTGGCACTCTAGATGAGCGTAAGTGGGTACGTATGTGCGCTTTGACATCTTCTTCGGTAAGACTGTGCCCTGGCGCTAGCACCATGGCGAGCGCAACTGCTTCTCCCCACTCTTCAGATGGCATGCTGACAACGGCCACATCCGAAACTTCGATGCGCTCGTGGAGTAAGTCCTCGATTTCGCCGGGGGAAATGTTCTCGCCGCCGCGAACGATGACGTCATCGGCTCGCCCTGAAAGAAATAGGTAACCCCCGTCATCTAAAAAGCCGGCATCCCGAGTTGGAAACCAACCTTCAGCATCCAGTACCGACCGCCCCTCATACTCGCCTGAGACCTGCGGCCCGCGCACATAAATTTCTCCAGCTTGGCCCTGTTCAAGCAATTGCCCTTCCTCATCCCGAATCTCAATATCCACTGTTGGCAGGGGTTTGCCCACTGAGCCAAGTCGCGCGGTGACTAATGGATCGGCTGCTTCCATCGCTGCTCGATGATCGTCCGGGGTTAGTAGCGTAATAGTAGAACTGGTTTCTGTTAAGCCATAGGCATTGGTGAAGTCGACCTTAGGGAAATGCTGTAGGGCTTTTTGAATGACGGGTACTGGCATTTTGCCGCCGCCGTAAGCAATCGATCTAAGCGGGAGATGGGCTGCATCTTGTCCACGCTCCGAGAGATGCTCGATGATGCGAGAGAGCATCGTCGGCACCACAAATGCGCTGGTAACCGCCTCGCGTTCGCACAGTGATAACCACCGGTCTGCCGCAAAATCGGGTAATTGGATAATACGACGGCAAGCATAGATGTTACTCATAACCGCTGAAATACCCGCGATATGATAGGGCGGCACGGTCACCAAAGTGCCTTCATCTTCGAGCGCACCCATAAATTCGACCGATCCTAAGATATAGGAGACTAGATGCTCATGCCGCAGAATGGCGGCTTTCGGGGTTCCGGTTGTGCCACTGGTAAAAAGCTGTACGGCAACTGCAGACGCATCTTCTGTCCACGGCATCTCATTGATATCGCCAGAGAGGACTCTATTCAGAAAATCTGTTGTTGTCTGCGCTGTACCCTCGTTGAAAGCGGTCTGCGGTTGTTCGACGCCGTGAATCAGATAGGTTGGCGCAATGCGCGAGACCAAGGGCGTTAGTTGGCTCTCGCTTAGACGGTAATTGAGAGGCACATAGGGCTTGCCGGCCATGGCGGCGCCCATAAGCGCAATTGGCACTGCGGGGCTAGAGACATCCAGCAATGCGACGGTTTGAACATCGCTGGCCGAGAAGATCGCAGCTGCTCGTTGCGCTGCTTGGTAGATGTCTAAATAGGAAAAGTGTCGATCATCGTGGGTTAAAGCAATTCTTTCAGGGCAGGCCTCAGCGGCCATTTGTAAAAATAAAGCAATGTTCATGAGTTAATCAGATGAGGGCAATTTTTTAGTGTCTTTGGTCATGAGTTCTTCGCCGGCATAATATAAAGACCCTTCACCACTTTTTACGCACAGAACCTCGACAGTTTCCTCAGCATTGACGTAGCGCTTACCAATGAGACAGCCGTGCATATGATCGCCAGTGCCGTCGGACTTAGCGCCGTCTGTGGTCAAAGGCAATCCGCCGCAGGTTAGATCATCACTCTCACCCATTTTAATAACCATGATTTCGGCGTCGCAGACAGCACTTTTCAGTCGAGTTCCGGGTTTCATTGTTAAGTCCTCCTGAATTAATTCGCAATCGGTTGATGATAAGGCTTTATCTGCAAGAGGGCTATGGCCTTTGGTCCTTATGAAGCGTGCAAGCCTTTGAGTTCTCGGTTCACGTCGATAGCTTTGCAGATTAAGCTGCAGGCTGCCTCATCTTATCCTGTTCGGCCCATTGTCCTGCGGCCTGATGTTCTCCGGCGAGACTTAAAATCTGCGCCATTCGGCGAAACAGTAAGGGGTAATCACCGGCGCGACCGTCTCTGATAAGAGCTGAAGCATAGGCATTAAGATCAGCCAAGTATCGCAGGCGCTTACTGGTTAAACCTCGACCAACGCTATCTTTTATGAGCGTGCCGTAGGCGCGAAGCACGGATTCAATCTCTGATGGATACTGGTCGATGAGCTCCAGTAAAATCGGTATACCCTCGTGATATCTGTTGCTGTTTAAATAAGCTGAGCCTAGTGCTCCTAGGGTTTGCGCCGCTAAGCCCGTGTCGCCAGCCATATAAAACCGCAGACGCTCGAGATCAGAAATTGCATCGTCATAGTTCTTTGTTTGAGCAGAGATTTCTGACCGTAACTGCAAACTTCGGTCGTGATGTGGGTTAATGCTCAAGGCCTTGTTCAATGCGTTAAGGGCTTCTGGAATATTGTTCTGTTGGCGGTATAAAACGGCTAATTCGAAGTGCAGTTGCCAGTTATCGGGAGACTGGTTGATTGCGGTCTGTCGTCGCTCTATGAGAGATTCAAAATCATTCAGTCGTCCGGCAAGAGCGGCACCTCGACGATCAATAAAATTAATTAAATCGTCATGATTACTCTGGCCGGTAAAGGGCGGCAGTTGCACCATGTCTAGTAAGCGGCCCATGGCTTCGATCGTTGTGAAGTTTGGGTAGCCCAATTGTTCAGCCAGTGTTTCGGGCTCGACCAAGGGACGTTGATCAGTTGGGATGACTTTGTCTAAGACGGTTTTAGCGAACGTGCTCGCGAGTAGGTAGTTGCCGGAAAAATCGTAATGTACGTGTTCTAGGAGTAGATTCCAGCCTGCGGCATAGGGCGCGCTGTACTTTTTAAACAGTTGCTCGCTATCAATAAATGTAAAGTTGTTGTTCTTATAATCCTTGGCGACCCGTCTAACAGAATCGTTGAGCTGGGAGTCTGCTCGGAATCGTAAGGTATCTCGATCTAGGGCGTTCTGATAATGGACTTTTGCGGCAGTGTGGTTGCCGAGCCGTTCAAGAGCGGTTGCGAGTAGAAATTGTGTCTGCGCATGCCCATCGCTAACGTTCATTGCCGCCTCTAAGTGTTCTGCAGCTGCGCGCCACCGGGATTGTTTTATTGCGGCTTCACCGCGTTCAAGGTGGTCTGACCAAGTGCTGAGCTCTGAATTAGTCAGCGCTTTACCGTGTGCTGACCCGAAAGGCGCCGAGTGACGCAGATTGACTGGCACGGTAGAGACAATGACGTGCATGCCTTTGCCTTGCAGCACGTCGATGGTATCGCGTAGGTTTGCGTCGTAGTGCTTGTAAACAGCCTTAAGACGGGTATCGTCTTGCAAGACAACATTGTCCGTGAACATTTGCATACCACGCCAACGCAAAGCTTCTTTGGCGCTCGAGGCTGTCTGAGGCTGGAACGCCCCCGCAAAGGCCTGCCAGAGTCGCGTCTGCTTTAGCGCCTGTAAACCTCTAATTAATCTTAAATTCGATAAAAAGTTCTGGTTGAAGGTGCTTGGTCCATAAGGTCCTACAACCTCATTATTGCCAACTAAAATAACGGCAAAATCCATTGGTCGGCCAGGTATATCTTGTGCAATTTGATAGACCACATGTGAGTTAATCGCTGTCATGGCGGTGTTGATCACGTCGAAGGGTCTGCTCGGTGCAGCGTCGGCGAGCAACGCTTCAAGATGCCGGCTGACGCCATGATTGGGGTCAGGAAAACCTCGCGCCGCAGATCCGCCTAACACAAAGATTCTTGCGCGATTATCGTTTGGGTCAGCCGAAAAAGTTCGTTTTACTGGCGTGATACCCAGTGACGCCGGATAAAATTGCTCAATGAAAGCCGGGTTCGCTTGATAGTAGCGATTGTCATCAATCACGACTTCGCTATAGAAGCTCCGAGACTGACCAATGCCGATAATTTGCAGTGATTTTTCGAGACCGACAAAAAAAAGCAGCGGTATGCCGATCAGGGCTACGCAGTAAAAAAAAACGGTCTTAACAAGAGATTTCATAGATTAATCGAAGGATTAAAGGTTTAGTTCACGGATGATCTCTATGAGTCTACCGCTTTTTGCCCAAAAATTAGACCAGGCCTCATGATCTCGCGAGGGCGAGCTGGCACAGCAGGGATAGTGATAGCAGGGTCAATGGTAGTGATAGTGGGTGAACTTGGGCTACAAGCAAGGTGGTTTAGCTCTTGGAGCTAGATTCTACAGGTTAATCGAGCTGGTACTCTGACCGATACTGAGTGAGGAGATGAGATGGCTGGTCAGATTTGTATAACAGAAGATTTCCAATCACCAAAAGATCTAATTCAGTGCCCATGAAACAGCGTAGGGCGTCAGAGGGCGAACACACGATGGGCTCGCCCCGGATATTGAAGGATGTGTTGACCAAAATGGGGCAGCCCGTTCTGTCATAAAAGCGAGCGATCAAATCATGAAATCTACCTTGGGTCGCAGGCGTGACCGTCTGTATTCGAGCAGAATAGTCAACGTGAGTCACCGCTGGGATTGTTGAACGTTGGGTATTGAGATTATCAAGGCCAAGGGATTCTGTGGCGGCATTGAGGATGGGCAAGCGCTGGTGCTTGCTCACGTCAGCGACCATTAGCATGTAGGGACTGTCACTATCGAAGTCAAACCAATCACTGACTTTTTCGCGAAGTACAGCCGGTGCAAAAGGTCGAAAACTCTCGCGATATTTAATCTTAAGATTCAATTGCCTTTGCATGGTTGCCGATCTCGGATCAGCAAGAATGCTACGTGCGCCTAAAGCTCGGGGACCAAACTCCATGCGACCCTGCATCCAGCCAACGGCCTTGTGGTTTACGAGGGCATCGACGACCCGGTCAAGCACTTCTGACGATTGCAGTTGTAAAAAGACTGCGCCTTCAGCAGTGAGCGCTGCGGCCGCTTGCTCATCGGTAAAGCTAGGTCCTAAATAGCCCCCTTGCATGTGGTCTGGGGCGTCAGTAGACATTCGATCACGCTTAAAATGCAGATGCCAGGCAGCAAGGGCCGCCCCTAACGCGCCACCTGAATCACCCGCTGCCGGCTGCACCCATATATGTTTGAATACGCCCGAGTGATGCAGCTTGCCGTTGGCAACGCAATTTAACGCGACACCACCGGCAAGGCAGAGATTAGTTTTGCCCGTGACCTCCGCAGCGTGCTTAGCGAGCAGCATAACGACCTCTTCGGTCACGTGTTGCACCGATGCGGCCAGATCCATGTCTTTTTGAGTAATATCGGACTCCGGTGATCTTGGCGGTCCACCAAATAAGGCATGAAATTTTTTATTGGTCATGGTCAAACCAGTTGCAAAGTTAAAAAACTCCATGTTGAGCTGAAAGCTGCCGTCTGCGGCAATCTTGATCAGATGCTTCTTGATCAAATCGCGGTAAATCGGCTTGCCGTAGGGAGCTAACCCCATCACTTTATACTCGCCAGAGTTGACCTTAAATCCGGTGTAGTAAGTGAAAGCTGAATACAACAGCCCCAGAGAATGTGGGAAATGGATTTCTTTGATGACCTCAAGCGACGCGCCTTCGCCAACGGCAATGGATGTGGTTGTCCATTCACCGACCCCGTCTAGCGTCAAAACTACCGCATCGTCAAAAGGGGAAGGATAAAAAGCGCTCGCGGCGTGCGATAAATGATGCTCAGAGAACAATAATCGATCTGACCAGTCGACCGAGGTACCAAAAATTTCTGTGAGCGCCTTCACTAACTGAGATTTTTGGAAAAGCTTGTGTTTTAGCCAAGTTGGCATGGCCTTTAAAAAGCTCTGAAAGCCTTTAGGTGCAAAGGCGAGGTAGGTCTCGAGAAGGCGCTCAAATTTTAAAAAGGGCTTTTCGTAAAAGACCACATGCGCAATCTGTGGGCTTTCAATACCGGCTGCTTTCAAGCAATACATAATGGCAGCGGCTGGAAATGCTGAATCATGCTTAACACGACTAAAACGTTCTTCTTGGGCTGCGGCGACGATAACGCCATCTTTAATCAGACACGCTGCGCTGTCATGGTAGAACGCAGATATCCCTAGGATATACATGCTGCGTTAGAACAACGTATAGATAAAGGGTGCTAACACAGAACCCTCTGCGATCACTAAAAGCCCCCCAAGCGCGGCCATGATCAAAATGATCGGGGCGAGCCACAGCTTCTTTCGCGCCTTTAAAAATGCTAACAGTTCCTTGAGAAAATCCATGGTGTTGCCTCAGTTAAAATTGCACTTTAAAGGGTTCGTTAGAAAGCGCTTGCTTGTCGCGACTGTGCCAATGAGTAGATCGGGATGTCATCTTGAGGTTGAGTTCGTCCCGGCCTATTAAGCGAAATACCATGGCCAGAGGGGTAAATAACAAAAGAAAGATTGTCCCTAGAATCAGAGGACCGATGATACTGCCTAGGAGTACACCAAACTTCATCCAAAGACGGTTGAGCACTGCCAGGCGTGCAGGCGCAATCCAAGTGACCAGGATCAGGATGACTGCGGCTACGCCTAAAAACTGGCTCAGCAGCTTGAGGCCTTCAAAGTACGCATAGCTGCAAGCGAGTAGAGTGATCACCGCAAAAAAAGAACCAAACCGCAGATTTGAAGGTAGTGGTAAGGGTTGATTCATATTTGGCGTTAGTCTTGGTTTGAAAAAATAATGTTAGCGCGTTACCACTCAATGGCAAACACGACAAGACAGATTAACCGCTTGGCGGTCAGTGATCGATGGTCATCAAAACCTGTGGTTTGGCGTTAATGGTCAATATCAAGGATCAGTCAGGATTGTTGCGCGCGCGTCGAGTCAGCGACGATCCAGAAATCACTAAGATTAAATCGCTTTTATATCGAGCGTTTGCCTCGACGATAACCGGGCTAGATAAGCGCCACTAAATAATAAAATAGCGGAGTATTAGGGTAAAAATTTTTGAGACTGACAGCCAGAGGCCTATAATAGGGTGCCTTTTCAAAGAGCGCCTTATGACTTCCTCCTCGGTCGATATTCACGACGAAAAAATTCTAATTCTCGACTTCGGTTCACAATACACACAGCTGATCGCAAGACGCGTGCGAGAACTAGGTGTTTATTGTGAAATCCAATCAATTTTCGTGACAGAGGAAGATGTCAAAGCCTTTGCACCCAAAGGCATTATTCTGTCTGGTGGACCAGAGTCAGTCACGGCCGAGCAAACCCTTAAAGCGCCTGACTTTATTTTCCGAATGGGGTTACCGGTGCTCGGTATTTGTTATGGCATGCAGACGATGGCCCAGCAATTAGGTGGGCAAGTGGCGCCAGCTGCTAAGCACGAGTTTGGCCACGCCAAGGTCAGCATCGATCAATCCTCAATATTATTCAAAGACCTGAGGGCAACGGGTATTGAGCAGGACCTTGACGTTTGGATGAGCCATGGTGATCAAGTCGTTACGGTGCCGCCTGGGTTTTCGGTGCTGGGCTATACAGCGACCTGCCCTGTTGCCGCGATGAGCGATGAATCAAAGCAACTGTATGGATTGCAGTTCCATCCGGAGGTTCAACATACACCCGAAGGCGGAGAAATATTAGCCCGTTTCCTGATCGAGGCGAGTGGTTGCACCGGACAATGGACCCCCAGCAACATCGTCGACGATATTATCGCTAATGTAAGAACGCAAGTGGGCCAGCAGAAAGTTATCTTAGGATTGTCAGGCGGCGTTGATTCCTCTGTTGTAGCAGCCCTACTAGCCAGAGCCATCGGCGAACAACTCACCTGTGTTTTCGTTGACAACGGCCTCTTGAGGTTTGAGGAGGGTGATCAAGTCATGGCGATGATGTCCTTAGCCGCCAGTAATGCTCTCCCAATTAACGTGATTAGGGTGGACGCAGCCGATCGTTTTATGACCAAGCTTGAGGGCATTACTGAACCAGAAGCCAAGCGTAAAATCATTGGTAACACCTTTATCGAAGTTTTTGATGAAGAGGCGGCAAAAATCGAAGATGCAGATTTCCTGGCTCAGGGCACTATTTATCCCGACGTGATTGAATCAGCAGGCATCAAAGGGGGTAAGGCGCATGTGATCAAGTCCCACCACAATGTTGGTGGTTTACCTGAGGACATGAAGCTTAAGCTGGTAGAACCTTTGCGAGAGCTTTTTAAGGATGAGGTCCGTAAAATCGGGCTCGTGCTTGGGCTGTCAAAATCCATGGTCTATAGACACCCGTTTCCCGGCCCAGGCCTAGGGGTACGAATCTTAGGGGAGGTCAAGCCGGCGTACACGGACCTACTGCGTCGAGCGGACGCAATTTATATCGAGGAATTGCGCGCGGCAGATCTGTACGATCAGGTTAGTCAAGCGTTCGCGGTCTTTCTGCCCGTGAAATCAGTTGGCGTCGTGGGTGATGCAAGGCGTTATGAGTATGTCATTGCCCTCCGGGCTGTCGAAACCATTGATTTTATGACAGCCAGATCAGCGCGGTTGCCCTATGACTTTCTAGAGCGGGTTTCTAGCAGGATCATTAACGAAATCAGTGGGATCTCCCGGGTGACTTATGATATTTCGAGCAAGCCGCCAGCAACGATTGAGTGGGAGTAATAGGGTGACGCTAAACTATTGATTTATATAGATTTGTGGGTTGCAAAGAAGTTACAAAGAGCCCCATTTTTGGGGCTTTTTTACAAGCGAAGTTACAAACGGTAGCGATTACTGCGCATCATAAGTATCATGTATGAGTGAAAAGTGTAATTTACGATGATACACATGTGAAGGGGCTTACCATGTATGAGTACGTTAACTCATAGAGGTAAGCATGACAGCAACAGCCC
>JADHNJ010000052.1 GCA_016779565.1 Pseudomonadales bacterium | reverse complement strand
ACGCTTTGAACTCTCCGCCATAGGCCTCAGCACACACCCGTGTAATCGCCGCCGTCAACGTCGTCTTACCATGGTCAACGTGGCCTATCGTCCCTACATTTAAGTGGGGTTTAGTACGCTCAAACTTCTCTTTGGACATGATTCACCTCATTATTAGGTTTTGATTAGGATTTGGTCGATTATTATCGTGATTTACTAATGATCGCGTCGGCGACATTATTTGGTACTTCTTTGTAGCTTTCGAACTCCATAGAAAATGTCGCCCGTCCCTGAGTCGCAGACCGCATATCGGTAGCGTAGCCGAACATTTCGGATAAAGGGACTTCGGCTCGGACAGACTTGCCCGCAGGCACATCTTCCATACCGAGCACGACCCCACGGCGACGATTCAAATCGCCAATGATGTCGCCATAATGTTCCTCAGGCGTTACCACCTCGACTTTCATAACCGGTTCCAATAACACCGGATTTGCCTCTAGGGCACCGGACTTTAGGGCCATGGAGGCCGCGACCTTAAAGGCAACTTCGCTTGAATCTACATCGTGGTAAGACCCATCATAGAGCGTCGCTCTCACGCCTTGGAGCGGATAGCCGGCAAGCACGCCATTGGCCATTTGTTCTTCAGCACCTTTAGCCACAGCAGCGATATACTCTCTTGGGACGACGCCGCCCACCACCGCGTCTACGAACTCGAAATCTGCTTCTGTGATGGGCTCAAGTTTTAACCAAACATGGCCATACTGACCTCGGCCACCGGATTGACGCACGAACTTGCCTTCGGCTTCTACGGTTTTTTTGATTGTTTCACGATACGCAACTTGTGGCTTTCCGATGTTAGCCTCGACGCTAAACTCCCGGCGCATGCGATCGACGATAATATCTAAGTGCAATTCGCCCATACCACCGATGATTGTCTGACCAGAGTCTTCATCTGTTCGGACACGGAAAGAGGGATCTTCCGCCGCCAGTTTGCTTAAGGCTACCCCCATTTTTTCTTGATCAGCTTGTGATCTTGGCTCGACCGCCACGTGAATAACCGGCTCAGGAAAATCCATGCGCTCAAGGATTACGCTATTTTTTTCGTCACACAATGTATCGCCTGTAGTCGCAAGCTTAAGGCCAATCGCTGCGGCAATATCACCTGCTCGCACCTCTTTGATTTCTTGACGGTCATTGGAATGCATTTGCACCATGCGTCCAACCCGCTCGCGCTTGCCCTTGACGGAATTGAAGACTGAGTCCCCTGAACTCAGGACCCCAGAGTAAACCCTGAAAAATGTCAGCGCCCCTACAAAGGGGTCTGTTGCAATCTTGAACGCTAATGCAGCAAAGGGCTCTTCGTCGTCTGCATGTCGTTGGACCTCTGTTTCTTCTTTATCGTCTATGAAACCTCTAATCGCCTTGACTTCATCGGGCGCCGGTAAATAGTCGATGACTGCATCCAGCATCGTCTGAACACCTTTATTTTTAAAAGCCGACCCGCACAGCGCAAGAACGACTTCATTAGCAAGCGTGCGCTTTCTAAGACCTCTTTTAATTTGTGTTTCAGAAAGCTCGCCAGACTCTAGGTAGGCTTCCATGAGCTCATCATCTGCCTCCGCGGCAGCTTCTATCATCTGCTCACGAAACACTTCCGCCTCCGAAAGGCACTGGGCGGGGATTTCGTCCTCTCGAAAAGTCAGGCCTTGATCAGCTTCGTTCCAATAAATAGCTTTCATTTTTACGAGGTCAATGACCCCTTCAAAAAGCTCTTCGGCACCTATGGCCAATTGAACTGGCACACAGGTTGAACCCAGACGAGTTTCTATCTGTTCTACCACCCTTATAAAATCGGCACCGGCTCTATCCATCTTGTTAACAAAAACCAGGCGCGGCACTTCGTATTTATTGGCTTGTCGCCAGACCGTTTCAGACTGAGGTTCAACGCCGGATGTCCCGCAAAAGACCACAACGGCCCCATCTAGGACCCGTAGACTTCTTTCCACTTCGATGGTGAAGTCAACGTGGCCTGGAGTATCGATGATATTGATACGATGTTGATCGAACTGTTGGGCGGTGCCAGACCAAAAGGTCGTAGTAGCAGCGGAAGTAATTGTAATCCCGCGTTCTTGCTCTTGCTCCATCCAATCCATGGTGGCAGCGCCATCATGGACCTCTCCAATCTTGTGAGAAATGCCCGTGTAGAAGAGGACACGTTCCGTTGTGGTCGTCTTGCCGGCATCAACGTGCGCGACAATCCCTATGTTTCGATAGTGACGAATCGGGGTAGAACGAGCCACTGGGACACCCTCTTTTTAAGGCAACCGCTACTTTTAGTAACGGTAGTGCGCAAAGGCGCGATTAGCCTCGGCCATCCGATGCGTGTCTTCGCGTTTTCTAACGGCTGAACCGCGGCCTTCAGAAGCGTCCTGCAGCTCTCCTGCCAGGCGCATCGCCATCGATTTTTCGCTGCGCTTGCGCGCCGAATCCACAAGCCATCGCATGGCTAATGCCGTGCGCCTTGAAGGCCGTACTTCGACGGGCACCTGATAGGTTGCGCCACCAACCCGACGAGATTTGACCTCGACCGTCGGCGCGACGGCTTCCAACGCAGACTCAAAGACTTCTAAGGGGTCTTTGCCACTTCGGCTTTGGATCCGGTCTAAAGCACCGTAAACAATTTTTTCAGCAACCGACTTCTTACCGCTCGTCATCACGTGATTCATGAATTTAGCGAGGGTTTGATTTGAAAACTTAGGATCTGGAATGATAACGCGTTTTTCGGGGACTCTTCTTCTAGGCATAACGACTCTCTTCAGGTTTTATCAAGCACACAGCGGCTCGACCTTACTCTCTGGTTTAACGAGGTGGGTACAGACTTTAAGCTTTAGGCTTTTTCGTACCGTATTTTGAACGTCCTTGATTTCGATTACTGACGCCTGAGGTATCTAGCGCACCCCGAACGGTGTGATAACGCACACCCGGCAAATCTTTAACTCGGCCGCCTCTTATTAGAACAACGGAGTGTTCTTGCAGGTTGTGTCCTTCACCACCTATGTAGCTAGAGACCTCCATACCGTTGGTTAACCGCACACGACAGACTTTTCGCAAAGCTGAGTTCGGCTTTTTCGGAGTCGTTGTGTAAACACGGGTACACACCCCGCGCCGCTGCGGGCAAGCCTGGAGCGCTGGCACGTCGCTTTTAACGACTTTTCGCTTCCGTGGCTTCCTAACTAATTGGTTAATTCTTGCCATCTTTATTAAACACTCCTGTGGGGCTCTTTAAACTACAGCCCTCTTTCGAGGGGCGCATTCTAAAGAGCCACTTGTTGTGAGTCAACCGCCGCTTTGGCGAAGACTGATTATAAATCTCCCTGACTTAACGCGTCAGACAGGGCCTGTTCAACTTCGCTCGCACTCACTGTTGGCAACTCTTGTCTACCACGCTCGCGTTTTTGCTTACGCTCGTTGTGATAGGTCAAGCCGGTTCCAGCTGGAATCAATCGACCCACGATCACGTTTTCTTTCAGACCGCGGAGATAATCGCGCTTACCGGTTACAGCAGCTTCCGTTAGGACTCGAGTCGTTTCCTGGAAAGACGCTGCTGAGATAAACGATTCTGTCGCTAGCGAGGCCTTGGTGATACCCAGAAGCATACGCTCTCCTTTGACGAGCTCTTCTCCGCTTTCTCCTAGCCGATCGTTCTCTTCTAAGAATTGCGTCAATTCTACTTGCTCACCTTTGACGAATGCCGAATCACCAGGATTTACCACTTCGACCTTGCGAAGCATCTGACAAACAATGACTTCGATGTGTTTATCGTTGATCTTGACACCCTGAAGACGATAGACGTCCTGTATTTCCTTAGTGATGTAATTGGCCAATGCTTCGACACCCTTCAACCTCAAAATATCATGAGGGTTTTCAGGACCATCGGATACCACTTCGCCCTTCTCGACTTGCTCGCCTTCAAAGACCGTCATGTGGCGCCACTTTGGAATCAGGACTTCGTAATGATCCGAACCATCGGCCAACAATGCCCCGTCAGTTGGCGTAATCACGAGACGACGCTTGCCTTTGGTTTCTTTACCAAAGGATACGGTACCGCTGATTTCAGCCAGCACAGCGGCTTCTTTAGGCTTACGTGCTTCAAACAGGTCCGCAACTCGTGGCAAGCCACCAGTGATATCACTCGTCTTCGATCCCTCCTGCGGGATCCTAGCGATCACATCGCCAGCGGCGACGTTATCGCCATCCTCAAGTCCTAGGATCGCGTTTGCCTCTAGGAAGTAATGCGCAGGCACGTCGGTTCCTGAGAGCATCAATGCCTTGCCCTTAGCATCCACTAGGGATACTGCCGGCCGCATATCCTTGCCCGAGCTCGGGCGATCTTTTGGATCAATAATTGAGATATTGGTTAGTCCCGTCAGCTCATCTGTCTGTCGACGGACTGTGATGCCTTCCTCCATATTCTCGAACACCACTTTACCCGCCACCTCGGTCACAATGGGGTGGGTATGAGGGTCCCAAGTCGCAATAACGTCACCGGATTCAACGGTTGACCCGGGGACGGCCTTAATCAAGGCGCCATAAGGAACTTTATATCGCTCGCGTTCCTTTCCTGACTCTTGATCCGCAATTGCAACTTCACCCGATCGAGACACCGCAACCAATTCCCCGTTCGGCTTTTCGATCGTTTTTAAGTTATGCAGTCTAAACGTCCCAGTATGCTTAACTTGAACATTATCGACTGCTGTCGCGCGGGAGGCAGCACCGCCAATATGGAATGTCCTCATCGTTAGCTGAGTACCCGGCTCACCAATCGATTGTGCTGCGATGACGCCCACAGCTTCACCAATGTTGACGAGGTGACCTCGACCCAAATCACGCCCGTAGCAGTTGCTACATATGCCGTAGCGTGTTTCACAGGTAATCGCACTTCTCACCTTGATTTCGTCTATACCCATCGCTTCCACACGATCTGACCACTTTTCGTCAATCAATGTGCCTTGGGGAATAAGCACCTCATCGCCCGCAGCACTGTACACGTCTTCAGCGACAACCCTTCCCAGAACTCTTGACCCTAGACCTGCGATAACATCGCCGCCCTCAATCACCGCATTCATAATCATGCCGTCTTGGGTACCACAATCGACCTCTGTGACTACAAGGTCTTGCGCTACGTCGACGAGTCGACGGGTCAAATAACCCGAGTTAGCAGTCTTAAGTGCGGTATCCGCCAAACCCTTACGCGCACCGTGAGTCGAGATAAAGTATTGCATTACCGACAAACCTTCTCTGAAGTTCGCAGTAATCGGCGTTTCAATAATGGAGCCATCGGGCTTAGCCATCATGCCACGCATGCCAGAAAGCTGCCGGATCTGCGCGGGCGAGCCTCGCGCCCCAGAGTCCGAATACATCCAAACACTGTTAAATGAACTCTGCGTTTCTTCTTCGCCATCTTTATTGATCACGGACTCTGTACTCAGAGTATCCATCATCGCATTACTCACCTGATCACTGGCTCGGGTCCAGATATCAATGACCTTGTTGTATTTTTCGCCTTGGGTCACCAAGCCCGATGAAAATTGGCCTTCGATTTCTCTAATCTCATCTTCAGAGCGAGCAATGATCGTGGCTTTCTCATCAGGAATTACAAAATCCTCAACACCAATCGACGCGCCAGAGCGAGTGGAGTATTCGTAGCCCATATACATCAATTGGTCCGCAAAGATGACTGTCTCTTTAAGACCCACAGATCGATAGCAAAGGTTGATCAATCGTGACATGTCTTTGTTGACCATGGTCTTATTGATCTCTGCATAGGGAATGCCATCTGGCACAATCTCATACACCAAAGCGCGACCGACGGTGGTTTCATGAATAGAGGCCTTTTTGTACCACTGGCCTTCGTCATCAATCAAATTTTCAGTAACTCGCACTTTTATCTTGGCTTGAAGACCTACCTGCCGATTTGCGTAGGCTCTAGCAACCTCTTCGATATCAGCAAAGCTCATACCCTCGCCCAAATCATTCACTCGGTCTCGGGTCATCCAGTAAATCCCTAGGACAACATCCTGGGATGGCACGATAATTGGCTCACCATCAGCGGGCAGAAGCACATTGTTGGTGGACATCATCAATGCCCGAGCTTCCAATTGCGCCTCCAGTGTCAATGGCACATGCACCGCCATTTGGTCGCCATCAAAGTCGGCGTTATATGCAGTACAAACCAGTGGGTGCAACTGGATCGCCTTACCTTCAATCAACACGGGCTCAAAAGCTTGAATGCCTAATCGATGCAGGGTTGGGGCCCGGTTGAGAAGTACCGGATGCTCGCGAATCACTTCTGCTAGAATATCCCACACCTCAGCGGTTTCTTTTTCTACCATCTTTTTGGCGGCTTTAATCGTGGTGGCCAACCCTCTGGCTTCAAGTTTGCCGAAGATAAACGGTTTAAACAGCTCAAGCGCCATTTTCTTAGGCAAGCCACACTGATGGAGACGCAAACTAGGTCCTACGACGATGACCGATCGGCCCGAATAGTCGACCCGCTTGCCCAGCAGATTCTGGCGGAACCGCCCTTGCTTACCTTTAATCATATCGGCCAGAGACTTAAGGGGGCGTTTGTTCGTCCCAGTGATTGCGCGACCTCTTCGACCGTTGTCCAGGAGGGCATCGACTGCTTCTTGGAGCATACGTTTTTCGTTGCGCACAATGATGTCTGGCGCTGCAAGGTCTAATAACCGCTTGAGACGGTTGTTTCTATTAATCACCCTACGATAAAGGTCATTTAAGTCGGAGGTCGCAAAACGACCGCCCTCGAGTGGCACTAAGGGTCGCAAATCTGGCGGCAGCACCGGCAGCACGTTAAAGACCATCCACCCAGGCTCATTGCCAGAGGATATGAAGGCCTCGATCAGTTTTAAGCGCTTGGTAAGCTTTTTAATTTTAGTTTCTGAATTCGTTTGGGGTAACTCTTCCCGAAGTCGAGCAACCTCATCGCGAAGATCCATTTGCCGCATTAAATCTTGGATCGCCTCGGCACCCATCTTTGCTTCAAACTCGTCTCCGTATTCTTCAAGCGCTTCATAGTACTGGTCGTCTGACAACAATTGCCCTTTCTCAAGGGCGGTCAAGCCTGGGTCTATTACCACAAAACTTTCAAAATAGAGAATACGCTCGATATCACGAAGGGTCATGTCCATGAGTAGACCAATTCGAGAGGGTAGCGATTTCAAAAACCATATGTGCGCCACGGGAGCCGCTAACTCAATGTGCCCCATGCGTTCACGCCGCACTTTGGCTAAGGCAACCTCAACACCACATTTCTCACAGATGACGCCTCGATGCTTGAGGCGCTTGTACTTACCACAGAGGCACTCATAGTCCTTGTTGGGTCCAAAAATTTTGGCACAGAACAGCCCATCACGTTCTGGTTTAAATGTTCTATAGTTGATAGTCTCAGGCTTTTTAACCTCGCCAAAAGACCAGGACCGAATCATTTCTGGCGACGCCAGACCAATCCTTAACGAATCAAATTCCTCTGATTGACCCTGAGCCCGTAGCATATTCAGTAAGTCTTTCACAGTGTTCCTCCAAGTAGGGCGCTTTGTCCCGATCGATGATTAAGGTGTAGTTCTACTTCCCGACGCACTAATCGTGCTCGAGCTCAATATCGATCCCCAAGGACCGTATCTCTTTGACCAACACATTAAACGATTCCGGCATACCCGGCTCCATCCGATGATCGCCATCGACAATGTTCTTATACATTCTGGTTCGACCATGCACATCATCCGACTTCACAGTCAGCATCTCTTGCAAGGTGTAGGCAGCGCCATAAGCCTCTAAAGCCCAGACTTCCATCTCACCAAATCGTTGACCACCAAACTGGGCTTTACCACCCAGCGGCTGCTGAGTCACAAGACTATAAGAACCCGTAGATCTGGCGTGCATTTTGTCGTCTACCAAATGGTTAAGCTTGAGCATGTACATGATGCCAACGGTCACGGGCCGGTCAAACATTTCGCCGGTGCATCCATCAAACAACTCCGTCTGCCCATCCTGAGGGAGCCCTGCCAACGTCAACATCTGCTTGATTTCATCTTCATTGGCGCCATCGAAAACCCCAGTGGCCATCGGTACACCACCGCGAAGATTGTTCGCCAATTGCAGGATTTCAGCATCGGTTAACGACGCTAAATCTTCCTTGCGGCCGCTCTTGTTGTAGATCTTATCCAAGAATTTTCGCATTTCTGCGACTTCCCTTTGAGTATCGAGCATTTCGCCAATTTTGATACCCAGGCCTTCCGCGGCCCAACCGAGGTGGGTTTCGAGGATTTGCCCTACATTCATCCGCTTAGGCACGCCAAGCGGGTTCAGCACGATATCGATTGGGTTGCCATTGGCGTCGAAAGGCATATCTTCTTCGGGCTTGATTACCGAAATCACACCTTTGTTCCCATGACGTCCCGCCATCTTATCGCCTGGCTGAATGCGCCGTTTAATCGCTAGATAGACTTTAACAATCTTCAGTACGCCGGGGGCAAGATCATCGCCGCTCTGCAGCTTGCCTTTGCTTTCCTCAAACTTCTCGTCTAACTCTGCTCTTCTAGCCTTTAAGCGATCTTCTGCGCCTACCAGCTGCTCATTGAGCTCGTCTTTTTCCATCCTAAGTTTGAACCAGTCAGTCGGTTCTAGTTCCTTAAGATACGCTGCCGTGACCTTATCGCCTTTCTTTAACTTGGGCCCCGCAACCACGGCTTTACCCGTCAACGCCGAAGCTAACCGCTCGTAGGTCGCATTTTGAATAATGGCAAACTCTTCTTCGACATTCTTGCGGATGCGCTTGAGCTCTTGCTCATCGATATCTTTCGCCCGTTGATCTTTTTCAATGCCGTCTCGAGTAAACACCCTGACATCGATTACCGTTCCGTTATAACTACTGGGCACACGCAAGCTGGTGTCTTTCACATCAGAGGCTTTTTCGCCGAAGATCGCCCGGAGTAATTTCTCTTCCGGCGTCAGCTGCGTTTCACCTTTGGGTGTAACCTTACCGACCAGAATATCGCCCGCAGCAACCTCAGCACCAATGTAGACGATGCCTGATTCATCTAGCTTTCCTAGAGCGCCTTCTCCAACATTGGGGATGTCGCAGGTGATCTCTTCCGACCCAAGTTTAGTATCGCGTGCGATACACGTGAGCTCTTGGATATGGATTGTTGTGAATCGGTCTTCTTTAACAACTTTTTCCGATATCAAGATTGAATCTTCGAAGTTGTAGCCATTCCAGGTCATAAATGCGATGCGCATATTTTGACCCAACGCTAACTCGCCAGTATCAACAGACGGCCCATCCGCCAAAATATCATTCCTCGCGACAACATCCCCTTCTTTAACCAAAGGTCGCTGATTGATGCAGGTGTTCTGGTTCGAGCGGGTGTACTTAACCAAGTCGTAGATGTCTACCCCAGCTTCACCACTTTCCGTTTCTGCATTATTCACTCGGATGACGATTCTAGCAGCATCTACCGTCTCGACTACGCCACCTCTCAAAGCGACAACACAGACCCCAGAATCTCTCGCAACCGACCGCTCAAGACCTGTACCAACCAGAGGCTTTTCAGCAATCAAAGTTGGCACGGCTTGGCGCTGCATGTTCGAGCCCATCAGCGCCCGGTTCGCATCATCGTGTTCTAAAAAGGGAATCAACGCCGCGGCTACAGAGACGACCTGCTTCGGTGACACATCCATGAAGTTGACGTTCTCTCGCGCCATCTTGGTAAATTCACCCTGATGCCGCACATCCACTAAATCATCAATTAATCGACCTTGATTGTCCAACTGAGCGCTCGCTTGGGCAATAACATAGTCGGCCTCAACAATTGCCGAAAGATACTCGATATCATCGGTGACTTTGCCATTTACAACGCGACGATAAGGACTCTCTAAGAATCCATAATTATTCGTTCTGGCATAAGTCGCCAATGAGTTAATCAGGCCGATATTTGGACCTTCCGGTGTTTCAATCGGACACACTCGGCCGTAGTGGGTCGCATGTACATCTCGTACTTCAAAGCCCGCCCGCTCTCGGGTCAAACCGCCTGGCCCCAACGCCGAAACCCGCCGCTTGTGGGTGACCTCAGATAGGGGATTATTCTGGTCCATAAACTGGGACAACTGGGCTGATCCAAAAAATTCTTTGACCGCCGCAGCAACCGGTTTGGCATTAATTAAATCTTGTGGCATCAGACCTTCTGATTCCGCCAGACTTAACCGCTCTTTTACAGCGCGCTCAACTCGAATCAGGCCCAATCTGAAGGCATTTTCCGCCATTTCACCCACCGAGCGCACACGGCGGTTACCCAGATGGTCAATGTCATCGACAACATCAAAACCATTTCGAATGTTAATGAGGCACTTGAGCACTTCAAGCACATCATCGTTGTCTAAGGTCCCAGCACCCGATTCTTCCTCGCGACCGAGACGTCGATTGAACTTCATCCTGCCCACCGCAGTCAGGTCATAGCGGTCTGCTGAGAAGAACAGATTATTGAACAAGTTTTCCGCTGCCTCTTTGGTAGGGGGCTCGCCAGGACGCATCATTCGATAAATTTCAACAAGCGCTTCTAAACGGTTGGTGCAAGGATCAGCATCCAACGTGTCGGCCATAAACGGCCCATGATCTAGATCGTTGGTATAGATCGTTTCAAAGCTTTTAACACCCAGCGCCCTAATTTGCTCCAGCACTTCATCAGTCACAATGGCATTACACGGTAAAACAATTTCACCGGTTTCCTCATCGATCAGATTCTTCGCTAATCGGTGGCCGCAAACGTATTCGGAAGGGACCGCGAGTTCTTTTAACTTAAGCTTTTCCATTTCGCGGATGTGACGCGCGGTAATACGAGTGCTCTCAGGGACGAGCACATTACCCTTGGCATCGGTAATATCGAACTGTGCAGTTTCTCCCCTCAAACGGTTAGCAATCAGGCTGAGTGAATAGCCTTCCTCATTTACCCCGAAAGTATCTGTATCAAAAAAGAGCGCAAGAATTTCTTCTGCCTCAAGACCCAGCGCTCTGAGAAGGATCGTCGCTGGTAGTTTTCTCCGACGATCGATTCGGACATACACCAGATCCTTCGGATCAAACTCGAAATCAAGCCATGAACCCCGCATTGGGATTACCCGGGCTGAGTACAACAACTTACCCGATGAATGGGTCTTACCTTTATCATGGTCAAAAAACACCCCTGGTGAGCGGTGCAATTGGGATACGACAACCCGCTCAATGCCATTGATCACAAAGGTGCCGTTGTCCGTCATGAGCGGTATCTCGCCCATGTAGACCTCTTGCTCTTTAATATCTTTAATGGCTTTATTTGACGAATCTTTATCGTAAATAATGAGCCTAACTTTTACCCGAAGCGGAACTGCGTAAGTCACGCTTCTGGATTGACACTCTTTAACATCAAAGACTGGTCGACCCAGTCGATATCCCACGTATTCAAGCGCTGCGTTGCCGGAATATGACACAATGGGGAAAACTGACCGAAATGCCGCATGTAGGCCAGAGTCCAGCCTGTCCTCTTGGCTATCCTCTTCCTGAAGAAACTGCTTGTAAGAATCGACTTGGATCCCCAACAGGTACGGAATATCCATTACCGTAGGTAATTTACTAAAGTCTTTCCTAATACGCTTCTTCTCTGTATACGAATAGGCCATTTACGCCTCCAGGTTTACTTTGGCTATCAACCGATCAAACAAAAATGACAAAACAAGACGCCGGGCGTGCCCGGCATCTTGACGTTTTGTCTCTGACTTCAAAGAAATCAGCCTTACTTCAACTCAACCGTCGCACCGGCTTCTTCGAGCTGATTCTTCAGGTCTTCTGCTTCCGCTTTACTCGCACCTTCTTTAATCGTCGAAGGCGCTGCATCGACCATGTCCTTGGCTTCTTTCAAACCAAGGCCCGTGATGCTACGAACGACTTTAATGGCATTAACCTTTTTCTCACCAGCTGATACGAGCACAACTTCAAACTCATCTTTCTCAGCCGCGGCGCCAGCATCGGCAGCGGCTGCAGCTGGGGCTGCGGCGACTGCTGCAGCTGCAGACACGCCAAACTTTTCTTCCATGGCTTCAACCAGTGCAACTATGTCCATCACACTCATTTCAGCAATTGCGTCTAAAACTTCCTCTTTTGATAATGACATCTGTCCTATCTCCGTTTTAATGTTTAATTCAGGCTGCTTGCTTTTGATCTTTCACTGCGGCTACCGCTCGAGTAACTCGGCCAGGAATATCGTTCATAGTCCTCGCCAACTTAGTGACTGGCGCTTGCATCACTGCCATTAGCAGAGACAACGCTTCATCACGGGTCGGTAGCTTCGCTAGGGCATCAATTTTTTCAGGTGGCAACAACTCACCACCGACACTTAATGCCTTGATTTCAAAATCGCTATTGTCTTTCGCAAAATCTTTGAACACCCGCGCTGCGGAACCTGGATCTTCCAGCGCAAACGCGAGCACACAAGGACCTAACAAAGCTTCGTTCATGCACTCAAAATCCGTTCCTTCAAAGGCGCGTTTTGCCAATGTGTTACGAATTACGCGAACCTGAACACCAGCCGCTCGAGCAGAGGTTCGAAGCGCGGTCATCGCATCAACGCTAACCCCCCGATAATCTGCCATCACTGCTGACAAGGCCGCCTGAGCAGTCTCATGGACCTCAGCTACAATCGCCTGTTTTTCTTTAAGTCCAATCGGCACTTTTGTACTCCTTGACTCGTTGCATTTCCCATCAGCTTGCACCTGGTGGGGTCTACGGCGACAGGATTCATGACTCTGAACCGCCCTCTACCGTCTGCGTAGGACTGCCTTGGCAAATTACCCGTAATCACGGACCTACGGTCTTTGACGAGCGATGGCCGTTGGCCAGCCACTCCAAAGATTAAAATTATGGAACTACGCCTCTAAGGACGCCTGATCGATCGCAATACCAGCGCCCATCGTCGTTGACAATGTCACTTTCTTTACGTACACACCCTTTGCTGATGCGGGTTTGACCTTTTTTAGATCAATAAGTAATGCTTCGATGTTTTGCTTGATGGCTTCTGGGTCAAAACCCACTTGACCAACCCCACCATGAATAATGCCGTTCTTGTCTGTTCGGTAGCGAACTTGTCCGGCCTTGGCGTTCTTTACAGCTTCAGCTACATCCTGGGTCACGGTGCCCAAACGTGGATTCGGCATCAGCCCCCTCGGGCCTAGCACTTGGCCCAACTGCCCGACGATTCTCATAGTATCTGGCGTGGCAATGACAACATCAAAATTAAGGTTGCCTGCTTTCACTTCTGCCGCCAGATCATCCATTCCAACGATATCAGCACCGGCTTCCGTTGCTGCAGACGCTTTGTCGCCCTGGGCAAAAACCGCAACCCGGACCGTTTTGCCCGTACCATTTGGCAATACAGTCGCTCCTCGAACTACTTGATCGGACTTACGAGGGTCGACTCCAAGATTGATGCTTACATCAATGGACTCTTTGAACTTAACCGACGACAACTCATTTAAAATCGTTACCGCCTCGCCAATGGCGTAGTGCTTTGAAGGATCAACCTTCTCTCTAAATGCCCGAACTCGCTTGCTTATCTTAGCCATTTACACACCCTCCACTTCGATGCCGGCGCTTCTTGCGCTACCTGCAATTGTTCGTACGGCTGCGTCCATATCCTTTGCTGTTAGGTCTGGCATCTTAGTCGTGGCGATCTCTTCGAGCTGGGCTCGATTAACCTTGCCTACCTTTTTTACATGAGGCTCTGGGCTACCACTGGTAATACCAGCTGCTTTTTTGAGCAAAATTGAGGCGGGGGGAGTCTTCTTGATGAAAGTAAAACTCTTATCGCTGTAGACAGTGATCACCACGGGTATCGGCATACCTGCCTCAACACCCTGAGTTTCTGCGTTAAATGCTTTGCAAAACTCCATGATATTCACCCCTCGCTGCCCGAGGGCTGGACCGACTGGTGGACTTGGATTTGCCTGGCCCGCAGGTACTTGAAGCTTGATATAAGCATCAATTTTTTTTGCCATGTTGTTCTCCTATGGGTGCAAACCCTGACAGCTGAATCCAGCCATTTCAGGTCCCCGTAAATAAGTACAGCTTTGGCTATGCTGCCTTAAGTTTAAAGTCTTCGATTAAGCCTTCTCGACTTGCCCGAAGTCCAATTCGACCGGCGTAGACCGACCAAAAATCGTGACCGCGACATGCAAACGGTTTTTATCGTAGTTGACTTCCTCAACAACACCGTTGAAATCATTAAACGGCCCGTCCACGACTCGCACGAGCTCCCCTGGCTCGAACACAATCTTAGGCGTTATCTTTTCGCTACCGACTTGAACGCGCTGCAATATCGCTTGGGCTTCTGAGTTAGAGATGGGCGCTGGTTGATCTGCTTTGCCCCCTATAAAACCCATAACTCTGGGTGTCTCTTTGACCAGATGCCAAGTACTATCGTCAAGCTCCATTTCTACCAGTACATAACCGGGGAAAAACTTCCGCTCACTTCGGCGTTTCTTACCTGCCTTCATTTCAACAACTTCTTCGGCAGGCACAAGCACTTCACCGAACTTATCTTGAAGACCTGATAATTCGATTCGCTCGGCTAATGCGCGCATTACTTGCTTTTCAAAGCCAGAAAAAGCGTGGACTACGTACCATCTTTTACTCAATGCGTCACCTATTCCTTTTGATCAAAGGCTTAACTAGCCAATGATCCCGCTTACAGACCAACTCAAAGTTGAATCCATCGCCCAGAGAATCAAGCCAACGAGAATCACCATGACAACCACAATGAGTGTTGTCTGAGTTGTTTCTTGTCGCGTTGGCCAAACTACTTTTCGTATTTCTACTCGTGCTTCTTTGGCCAGATCATAAACCGCTCGGCCCTGTTGCGTGGTGAGTGCGATGGCTACAAAAAGCCCTACCACTACCAATCCCGCTAACACTCGATAAATCAGGGTCAAGGTTGCAAACTCTGCATTCGCATAGAGCCCAGCTGCGATGACAGCAACCGCTAAGAGCCACTTCAGTGAATCTAGTCCACCGGCATTATCGGATGCTGTACTCACGTTACACCTCTAGAAAACCTATTCAAAAATTACCTGGCTGTGACAAACAACTTGGCAGGCCAGGAGGGAATCGAACCCCCAACCTGCGGTTTTGGAGACCGCCGCTCTGCCAATTGAGCTACTGGCCTAGCTGCTGACACAAAACGCTCAGGATAGAATTGCTCGATACCTAGCTGATTCTACGCTTTAATTTTAGTTACGACGCCAGCGCCCACAGTCCTGCCACCCTCTCGGATCGCAAAACGCTGCCCCTCTTCCATCGCAATCGGCGCTATCAACTCAACATCCATCAGCACGTTATCTCCAGGCATAACCATCTCGGTAC
>JADHNJ010000051.1 GCA_016779565.1 Pseudomonadales bacterium | reverse complement strand
GGTAATGGCCCTTGTTCACTGAAGCGGCTGATCGCGGCCTGAATATGCTCTGGCGTTGCGCTTTCAGCAGGTCTTTCGCTGAGCGTCGCCATGAAAGCGTCTTTTTGATCGTGCTTGATCAGCACATCAGCCATACCGACCAGGATGGCATCATGACCATTGATTTGTGCGCCAGTCAGCGCCAAAAAATGTGACCAGACCGGATCCATTTGGCTAAAAGTAAAAGTAGCGCCCGCGTCGGGAAACAAGCCGATGGTGATTTCTGGC
Organism: Pseudomonadales bacterium; assembly: GCA_016779565.1. Classification (GTDB taxonomy): domain Bacteria; phylum Pseudomonadota; class Gammaproteobacteria; order Pseudomonadales; family Azotimanducaceae; genus UBA9926. The sequence continues at coordinate 15,175 of JADHNJ010000051.1, read as the reverse complement.
ATCGCCATGCGCGTGCGTTCTGTGACGATTCGATATTGACAAGCAGAGAAGATTCCAAGGCCGCCTCCCATAACGATGCCGTGGCCCCAGGCAATGGTTGGCTTTGGATATTGTCGCAGGTCAAAATCTAAGCGGTACTCTCGCTCAAAGAAGGCCTCGCAGTAGGTGCAAGGCCCACCCGGGGTCGCTACCATATCGTGATAAAGGTTCTGGATATCACCACCGGCGGAGAAGGCTTTTTCGCCCGCTGCATCAAATAAAACCGCGATCACTTGCGATTGGTCGCGCCACAAGTTAAGTGCTGACGCAATAAGATCAATCATGTCCAGACTAAGGCTGTTGAGGGTTGCCTCGGCGTTAAGCGTGATATGGCCAAGCATCGATCCGTCTTCGAGCGGGATCGTTCTAGCGAGTACCACCTCAGTCATTAGGCATTGCTCCAGTGCGGTGGTCGCTTCTCTAAAAAGGCATTGACGCCTTCTTTTTGATCGCTGGTAGAAAACAATTTCACGAAAGCCGCTCGCTCGTCGGTAAAGGATTCAGGCATCGTCTGGTGTCTTGCAGACATGATCAGCTGCTTGCAAGCCGTAACACTGGTCGGGCTCTGCTTTGCTGTTTGAGCCGCCAACGCCATGGCGCGATCTAAACTCTTTCCAGTTTCGACGACCTCCTCGACAAGCCCGATGCGCTCTGCGGTTTCCGCATTGACACGCTCGCCGCAGAGGATCATGCGTTTAGCCCATCCTTCACCCACCAGCCAAGGGAGGTGCTGTGTGCCTAATCCCGCGGGCAATAGACCGACAGTTGCCTCCGGTAGCGCCATCACCGCTTGAGCTTCAGCGATGCGAATATCGCAAGACATGGCGCACTCTAGACCGCCGCCCATGGCGTAACCGTTGATCGCGGCGACGGAGACCCCGTTGAAATGGGTCAATGCTGTAAAAGCAGCGTGAAAATGCTGTGCGATCTTATCGGCATGGTCAGGGTCGCCGTCGGCAAACAAATTTAAGTCAGCACCAGCAGAGAAAAACTTACTGCCAGCCCCGGTAATAACCAGGCTGTAGCAATCTTTGTTGGCATTGAGCTCGCCGATTAATGTTTCAAGTGCTTGCAAATTATCCGCGTCCCAGGTGTTGGCGGCGGGATTATCGATGGTAATGAGCGCTGTATGCTCGTGCATTTCAAATTTGAGCTTCTCTGTCATAACGATTCCTTAAGTAATGCTTTCAAGATCTGAAAGGGCTAAAAGCCTGCGAGCAATAATGACACGCATGATCTCATTGGTGCCCTCTAAAATTTGATGGACCCGGTTGTCACGGATATAGCGCTCGAAGGGGTATTCCCGCATGTAGCCATAACCGCCATGTAGTTGCAGCGCCTCATTACAGATCCGAAAGCCAGCATCGGTAGCGAAACGTTTGGCCATTGCTGTATAGGCTGTTGCCTCTGGGTCGCCGGAGTCGACTTTAAAGGCTGCAAGCCGAATCATTTGTCTGGCGGCTACTAAGTCAGTTGCCATATCAGCCAACTTAAATTGTAACGCCTGAAAATTCGCCAGCGCCTCACCAAACTGTTGCCGCTCTTGGAGATAAGTTTTGCTGCGGTTTAGCGCGGCCTGCGCCGTCCCAACTGAACAGGTCGCGATATTGATGCGCCCACCGTCAAGGCCTTTCATTGCAATCTTAAAGCCTTCGCCTTCATTGCCAACCCGGTTCGACTCAGAGACTCGAACATTATTGAACACGATTTCCCGAGTCGGTTGGCTGTTCCAGCCCATTTTATTCAGGTTCGTGCCGTATTCGACGCCTTCAGCATCGGCAGGAATCGCAAGACAGGTAATGCCCTTGGGGCCTGGCACGCCTGTCCTGACCATCGTCACAAGGGTATCGGTGGCACCGGCGCCAGAAATAAACATTTTGGTGCCGTTGACCACATAGCTATCGCCTTCCAAGACAGCCTGTGTTCGGAGTGAGGCTGCGTCAGATCCCGCACCTGGCTCAGTTAGGCAGTAACTCGCGAGTTTTTCACCAGCGATAAGATCAGGACATAGACGCTCGATGAGGTCACTGCTCCCAAATGTCGCGATCATCGCGGTAGCCATGTTGTGGATCGAGATAAAAGCCGTGGTCGATGTGCAGCCCATAGCCAGTTGTTCAAGAATGATGCTAGCGTCAAGGCGGGACAGTCCCATGCCGCCTACTGACTCGGGACAATAGAGGCCACAAAATCCTAGCTCGCCAGCGGCAGCGATCACAGATTTAGGAAAAATTTTATCCTCATCCCAATGGGCTGCATGAGGAGCGAGCTCTCTATCAGAGAATTGCCTGGCAACTTCTCGGAAAGCTGCTTGGTCGTCGGTAAGATCGTAATTCATTTCATTCAAGTTTCTTGTTTAACGATGCGCCTGAGAGCACAAGGTTTTCTATTATTCAGCGAGTCTCAGATCCAGACCAGCCGGGCTGAGGTTGGTCTGAACCTGAGCCTCGGCCGCTCCCCATGATAGACAAACCTAGGCTGCAACAAAAGTCGGTTTCGTACTTTTGCAGGCTCTGATGAATGCGCGCAGACCCAGAAATCACTGCCTTGCCTGCAGCAAGGTGGACCCAATGGGTCTTAACAGAGCTTTGTAGCGGTAAGTTAGGTCTTTAGACGGCTTTTGCCTTGCTCACAAAAAAAGCCGCGTCCTAAGGACGCGACTTTGAGGTTTTGATCTCTGATCTTTTGACCGAGATTGGACGTCGATCTCAATCAAATTTTTGGCGGAATCGAATACCAATCGTTCGAGGTCGGTTGGTAGTGATTCTTTGATCATACGTCGCACCGTTGATAAAAACTTGTCCGCGTTCATCGGTCAAGTTTTTAACATAGAGCTCAGCCGACCAGGTATCACGCTCGAGTCCTAGGGCCAAGTGCGCGACTTGATAACCTTCCTGCTTCTTTCGAGTCCGGGTGACGGGGTCGACGTCATAGAGCAAATTGTACGAATCTCCGACAGACGTATAGGAGCCTTGCAAAAAGGCTGGCATACCCATCATCTCGAAATTATAACGGCTCGATAAATTCCACTTTAGATCCGGGACCCTAGGGAGATCAGCGCCTGCTTCAGCTTTCAAAGAGCTGCCAATGTAGTAGTCCTCTGTCAGCTGAGAGTCAATGCTCGATAGCCCAAAGTTGATATCCCAGTTTTCATTAATCAAGAACGAGCCTTCAATTTCGAGGCCGTCACTTTCAGCGTTACCCACATTATCGGTAAGGGTTAGAACCGAGACTGTGGTGTCGATCTTGGATAGCTGAAAATCGTCCCAATCCTGAGTGTAATAAGCAGCGTTTAGACGTAACCGACCGTCTACGAAGTTACCCTTCATACCCAGTTCGTAGCTGGTCAGGATGTCTGCCTGGTAGGCACCTGCTACGGCCGTAACGCTGAGACGATTCAACCCGCCAGGTCGGTAGCCTTCCGAGAAGGTACCGTAGACCAAGAGGTCGTTGTTCACGGCATAGGAGACGTTAAACTTGTGGACGTCTTTAGATTCGTCAATGGTTAAATCATTGTTGAATTCGGAATCTCCCCTCGGTCCGTAACGGCTGGGCCACCAGATAGTGCCCGAGAAGCCAACCAAAGAGGACTCATAGTTAAAATAGCGAGTGCTATAGGAGACCGATAAATCTTCCGTAAGGTCATAAGCGATCTCGCCAAAGTAAGCAGTCTCTTTGTTGCCACGGATCTGGTTCGTCGTCCAATAGATATCGGGTGGCTCAACATACCCAGGGGTGAATGCCCCGGTAGTCTCCGGCGTGATCGTTGCAAGACCTAGCACGTGCCAATCTAGGTCGAAATCGTGTGTAGCTTCCTCATAAAATGCGCCAACGATCCAACGAAAACGTTGATCTTGAGCTGAGACCAATCGAACTTCATGATTTTCCCGCGCCCACTCTTGATCACCTGTGTAAAGCAAGGTTGGGTCAGCGCAGATGCCGAAGTACGAGACATAACAAGCGTAGTAGCCAACGACGTAGCCTGGTGAACCGTTGCTGGGATCAGAATACAAGGAGTAGTCTGCGTTTTGATATGACTCACGATCGAGGTCCGAGTAGGCATAGGTCAACGACATATCATTGATTTTGCCCTCTACCACCAGGGCGCTTTGGGTCCATTCATCATCATTGGTGTCCGGTTGAAATCGCACAACCGATAAATCGCCAACGTCTGTCGGGTCATGGTCCCAAACGCCTTTCGCTTCAAGCTCTTGGCGCATGACGCTCGCGGTAACCGTCCAGTTTTCATTTAAATCGACTCGAAGCGCGACGCGCCCACCGGTCGTTTCGGCGGTATTAAAGTCTTCTTGAACATAGTCTGCATTGTCGATGGTTTGATCGGCGGCCATCTCAACAAGCGCTGGGTCGTCAGCAACGCTTGCTCGAATGCCGGATAAGTCAAAAGTATGGGTCCCCGGCACGTTATCGATGTAACCCGCTTCGTCTTTGCGATAGCCGACAATTCGAATAGCGGCCTTGTCGCCCAGAGGAATATTCACAAAGCCCTCGATGAGATTACCGGTATCGCCCTCATTGACCGAATTAAATTCAACATCGTAGCCAGCTGAAAATGCGCCAGGTGTCGGTTTGTTGGTGATAAATCGGATGCTGCCCGCCTGTGAATTGGCCCCATATAACGTGCCTTGAGGTCCAGCGAGAGTCTCAATTCTGGCGACATCGTAAATGTGGGGGTTCAGAAAAGAGCCTACGGCCGTCACCGGTTGCTCGTCCATATAGACCGCAACGTTAGGGGTTGCACCAAGAAGGCTTTCGCCACCGCTTGAGATGCCGCGCATGTAGACGTTGCCAGTGCCCGGGCCTAGCGTGACGTAGTTCAGTGAGGCGATCAAATGAGCAAAGTCCTCGAGGTCACCAACACCGTTATTCTCGAGTTCGCCCTCACTAAGTACATCGATACTAATGGGAATATCTTGGACGCTTTCGTTGCGCCGGGTGGCTGAAACAATGATCTCCTCGAGCTCATACTGCTCTTCAGCGAGCGCAATGTGGCCTGCACCTGAGGACAGCGCCACGGCTAGTGCCAGAGGCTTTATCATAAAATTTGGTTTATTGGTTGCCTGTTTGGTCATCAAAATCCCCTTAGATTTAGCCATTATTGGGCGGTTTTTGGGAAGTAATTCCCACTCATGAAGACCATGACGGCAAGTCATTAACTTGTGTCAGATCTTAAAATAGAGCGAATTGAATATTACACGCTTCTCCGAGACATACAAATCGGGTGGTTAACGGCCTGATTAGCTGCCTACAGGCTTGACTCATGCAAAGTGATCCAGGGCGCTAGAATTTCTCTCATTGGTTCGAGGTGGGATTCATAGTTGCGCCATTGCTCTAGCGCGCCACTATAGAGCGGTTGTCTGACTTGCTCAGAGCTGGCAGTACGAATCGCGCGATCAGTCTGATGAAATTCAAGGCAAGCGGCTTCAAAGGGAAGTCCGCAATAATCCAAAATGCCTCTGACCTCCTGTTCTAGGTTTTCGATCACTGACTCATAGTTAACCCTCAGCACCTTACCGGGAAGCACATTGTCCCAGTGCAACATTAGGCGGGCGTAGTCCGCGTAATATCGAGCGATATCAGTTTGACTGTAGGTAAAAGTTTGGCCAGCGGCAAACAGTTGCTTGTATCCACTAAAGCAGGTCGCCATTGGGTGTCTTCGGGCATCGATAATTTTTGCATTGGGGAGGATCTTGCTAATAAGCGCAACATGTTGGAAATTGTTGGGCATTTTATCGATGAAATACGGCGCCTCCTGACGTTGGATTCGGGTGCGTTCCAAATATTCAGCCCCTAACGATCGACACGTCTCGGCGGACAAATCAAACAAAATTTCAGGGTACAGCGACTCGTCATCGCGATTGCGCTTGCCGCCTAATCTACGCGCGATCGCAATCATTTCCCGCAGTTCAGAGGTGCCATCGACGAGCGAGTGACTGGCTAGAATTTGTTCAAGTAAGGTTGAGCCGGCGCGAGGAAGCCCAACGATAAAAATGGGATCTGGCGCGGGATCGCCTGATTCTGGCTGGCGCGCTAGACGCGCTTTTGAGCAATGTGTAATTAGGGCAGTCGTTTCGGCCTCGGTGTCATCGGCCTGATAGCCCTCTAGCGGCTGTTTGCGGTTATTACCAAGCTCATAGTAGCGAAAGGATTCGTCAAATTGTTTGTCGTCCTCAAGGGCCTTCCCCAACGCAAAGCACAAGTGATAGTAATCCCTGGGTGCACTCTGGTCAGTATCGATAAGCTGACGCATGGCACTGACATCTGCTGTCTCAAAACGGAACGTCTTAAGATTTGCCAAGTTCCAATAGGTTTCGCCCAGGCTGGGTTTGACGGTCATAGCCTGACGGTAAGCAGCGATGGCGTCTTGTTGTTTACCTAGGGTCTTGAGGGCATGACCGTGACTATTGTGTAGCTGTGCATATAACGGAAAGCGATTGGTAAGATCGGTATATCGAGCAGCAGCTGCCTCGTAATTTCCGACCATGACCTCGATGGATGCTGCCAAAATACTATGGGAAAAATTCTGCGGGTCAACACGCTCTAAATAACTGATTTGTTGCAGGGCTTGTTCATATTTATGGGCTTGACCAAGGGCATTGGCATAAGTGTTTCGGGCGAGATGAAAATCGGGCGCGATCTTTAGGCAGTCTTCAAGGAGCAACTCCGGGTCCTCCTTGATGCCGAGCTTGATGCCAATCTCAGCGAGTAGCCTGATTACCGTGACATCCTCAGGATGACGCTTTAGATAGTCCCTGCAAATACCTTCGGCCATGCCAAGTCTTTCCTGCTGCACTAGGTCGATGGCCTTTACGATCGCTGGGTGAGTGTGGCTGTGCGCGAGCGCCTGTCGAATGGCATGCTCTGCCTCCTGAGCCTCGCCCTCGCTATGAAGCGATTCACCGAGTAATCGCCAACTGACCGCAAGCGTGGGGTCTATGGATAACGCGTCTCTGAGTGCCGTAATAGCATCGTCGATCTGACCAAGGCCGTGAAGCGCCTGGCCTAATTCTTGGTGGATAATCGCAACCCCTTGAGTGCCAGCGGCAAGCCTTCGTAACGCTAATACAGCTTCCTCGAGTCGGCCTAAGCGGCGCAGTGCTGCTGCTCGTAAATAGTGAGTTTTAGCGTCTTTTGGATGAACGTCCAAAATCGCTTCCGCTTGCGCATGGGCGAGCTCAAACTGGCCGGTCTGCAGCAGTTGCTGGGCATGGTCAAAAGCGCTCTTGTAGTTGCCACTATCGGTGGTCATTGGCGCGTATGCTGACTGGTCTAATGTCCGGGAAATGCGATATTGCTTGCTTGATACGGATAGGCGATGGAACTTGCTTAGTCATTAGAAACGGCATAGATCTATCTATCGCTAGGTCACGTGGAATTTTAATGATGAGCGCTTTTGAGGAGGTGCGCAGCGCCATGAGTACTATTGATAGCCGCATCCTCGCCAAACAAACGTGTTTTCATTTTGCCAAAAACCTTACGGTTCTCACCCAAATGTGCGAGGCCCTTTGCCTTTGCTAGGGCTGCTGGCATGAGATCTGGGAGCTCGCAAGCCGACTCAACAATGCCTGCGGCCGCGGCATCAGGGCCCGTCCAGCGTCTGGCGAGCTGTACGGTCTCAAAAAAGACGTTTGCCGGGAGCTTGTGTCTAAAAAGCGCAAGTTCAGGGTCGGGGATGACCATGCCGATCTCCACCTCGTTAGCACACGCAAAGCCTCGATCCGACCGCATAAAACGCACGTCATGGCACAACGCCATCATAAAGCCTGCGCCAAACGCATGACCATTGATTGCGCACACGGTTGGTAAAGGCAGCGTGATCATGCGACCCATCAAGGTCATAAACTCTGCCCCAAAGGCATCCCGATCGCCGCCGCGATGCTCGCCTTGAGATGCCCGCCATTCTAAATCTAAACCGTTCGAGAAAAATTTCGGATGACTTGCGGTTGTTACAAGCGCGGCCGGCCCAGACGAGGCCTCGACCTCATCCAATGCTGCGGCTACGGCTCGAACAAAGGTGGTATTCCAGCGATTCTCCTCATCGTCAAGGGTTAAGATAAAGACGTTGTCTTGTCGGTCGAGTTTGATCATAGGACGCACTTGTAAAAAAGATCATCGCAGTATGTCTTAACGGGATGAAAGTGCCAAGGGCGGTTCGCGGTGAGTTGGATTTGATGAGCAATTGTTTTATTTTGTGGGTCATGGATGTCTTGAATGAAGCCGAGCTCAGAACGTGTTTTAAGCATGATGACGACGTTTGGTTTCCCGATTTATCGGCCATCGAGTGGGCTGATCTTGATTTTCTCGGTTGGGTGCATCCCTCCGGTCATTTAGGGTACATCGCGACATTGTCACCCAATGATGGCAGGTTGCGAGGCGTCGTACTCCGTCGCTTCGAGCGACCAACCCGTCGGGTAAGGCTCGATATGTGCAGCCTTTGCAATCATGTTCATAGCAGCGGCGGTACCGCGATGTTCACCATTACCGAAGCCGGTAGCCGCGGCCGGCGTTCGATCTCCAATGTGGTGTGTGGTGATTTAGCCTGCAGTCTGCGGATTCGTAATAAACTCAACCCCTCTAGCTTGATGCAAGAAACCCTATATCTAGAGGCCAAAGTTTGGCGTATTCTCCTGCATCTTCATCGCTGGCTGACTCGAACCAAGTATATTTGATTCGAGCTTCCGCTGGCGTCCCTTGATCACTTTGCGGACTAGGATCTCATATGCAGGCCGAGCATTGGCTTTAGAGCAACTTAAACAGACGTTTGCACCGAGAGGCCATGTCTTTTACGGATGGTACATCGTAGCGTCCGCTGGTGGCTTGCAAATGTTGGCGAGTCTTTTGTGGATGCAGTCGTATGGCGCTTATGTCATTTTTTTACAGCAAGAATTTGGCTGGAGTAAAACGCTGGTGGCAGGCGCGTTCGCGCTGACCCGAATTGAGAGTGGCATATTAGGACCGCTCCAAGGTTATTGGGTTGATCGCTACGGACCAAGGGCCATCTTAAGAATTGGGGTCGTGTTGTTTGGGCTTGGGTTTATGGCGTTCAGCCAGGTCACCAGCCTTTGGACTTTTTATTTGTCGTTCGCAGTCATTGCGGTTGGCTCGAGCTTAGGTGGTTTCGCAACCGTGATGGTCGCCATCGTAAATTGGTTCGACCGACACCGCTCCAAGGCGGTAGCATTTTCTCAAATCGGCTATGCCATTGGCGGCATGGCGGTGCCAATGGTTGTGATCGCGCTAGAAGCCTACGGCTGGCGGGCAACGGCGTTTTATTCTGGTGTTGTGGTCATTGTTTTGGGATTACCGCTTGCTCAGTTGGTCAAGCATCGACCTGTGGACCATGACGAAGTGGTCGATGGTTATACGCCTAAAACAATGACAAAAATGGGTGTAGAGTCGTTGCGCGTTGATTTTACGGCCAAACAGGCAATGGCAACTTCGGCTTTCTGGTTAATAAGCTTTGGACACGCAGCAGCATTATTGACAGTCTCAGCGGTGATGGTGCATTTAGTCCCGCATTTATCTGAAGATTTAGATTTTTCGCTCCAGTCCGCAGCTCTGATTGTGACCCTTGTCACAGGTTGTCAGTTGATCGGGCAGTTGATGGGCGGTGTCCTTGGAGACCGTTTCGACAAACGCTGGATCTGCGTTGCGTGTATGATTGCCCACACCTTTGGATTAATTATCCTCGCCTACGCCGATGAAATGACGGAGGTCGTGCTATTTGCCGTGCTGCACGGTCTCGCATGGGGCATTCGAGGGCCCTTAATGGTTGCACTTCGAGCCGACTATTTTGGCGCGGCTTCCTTCGGCACAATCATGGGCTTTTCCTCACTGATCGTAATGTTGGGTATGTCGTTCGGCCCGATTATCGCCGCATTATTTGCAGATTACTTTGGCGACTATCAAATTGGGTTTACGGTTTTGGCGCTAACCGCACTCGCCGGTAGCGTCTGCTTTTTAGCCGCCCGTCGACCAGACTCGTCAAGATAGTAGTGAGCTCCCTCGTAAGGGGTTAATCGGCAAAACCTTTTAGAGAGCCTGCCTTTTGGGGTTGTTACAAAATTGCAACATCAACGGGCGCTTGCGATGAAAAAAGAAAATGCGTGTCAGGTGCTCTTCCGTCTGATCGCCAAGCGGCGTACTGCTAGAGTCAAGCCTGCGTTGTTGGCAGGCAAACGCCAGATTGAATCCGCAAGGCCGTCAAATGATTTGGTAAGGCCGATACAAGCCGCTGCCTTTAGGTTAAAAGACCTGTTCGTTTTTAGGTACAGTTTAGGTCCGGAGAGCCCAGGGTGAGTTGTCGCATCAAGTCTCCACAGGCCTAGGCGCTTTTCAAACAGCGCGCCAGGGAAAAAGTTGCAAGCATCTGGGCTTTGGGGAGCACAAGTTTTAGCTGAAGATCAGATATCACTAAGTCGTCAACCACGGTTGCGACGGTTGGCAGTGTGAGTCTGAGTGAGAGTGCGCTTTGGTTTTTTGCTGGATCAAAAGTCGAGAGGCACTTTGGCAGAGATCGCTTGCGGCATCCTGACAGTATCTTGGTGTCATTGGCTAAATCGGCTGCGCCAACGCAGCGCAAGCCAGGCGCTGAGCACCATACAGACAATTTGGGATGTCGCGATCAGCCCGAAAGCCCGCAAAAGCTCAAATAAAATGCCGCCCTAGGGGGAGGTGTAAAAGGCTTTAACGCTAGAATGGATATCTTTGTCATTTTCGATTCTGCAGCACCGATTTAAGGTGATCAGGTGAGCGAGCGGGTGCAAGACATCTTAAACTAAGCAGGAGACAAGTTGGTCAATAGCGACCTTAATGATGATATGGTGGCGTAAGGCCGCGACCTGACGCTGAGGTTCTGCCCCGAGGGAGCGGTGATGAAAAGATCTACCCCAGGTGTATGAGCCTGAGATTCGGCCCTATACCTCGACAAAAAAAGCTATGCGTTTTTGGCCAAAGTCTCGGAGATCAAACCTGATAAAGGGCGCAAAGGGCGAATCAAGCCGCGAGAAAGTGTAGAGCTTGTCGAAAAAATTGAAAATACAGGGTCGTGACCATATGGCAAAACAATTACAGCGTTTTATATCTAAGATGGTAGGCATATCCGCATACCTCAAGATTCAGCTCGTTAGTCACTTTGATCTGTCTATTCAATTGAATAGGACAACTATTAAGCGATGCCTGCTCGGTGTGCTCATGATGCTGAATACCTCAGCGCTCTCAGCGGAATCTGCAAAGCTGCCTATCGATATCATTGATGAAATGGAGCAATTGTATCGGGGTGACTCGAGCAACTCGAGAATCACGATGGTGGTTGAGACACCGCGATACAAGCGCACGATGCAAATGGCGGGTCAGTCAATGGGAAAAGAATTTGGTTTTTTCAGAATTCTGTCGCCGAAGAAAGATCGCGGTATTGCGACGCTTAAGCGCGATGAGGAAATGTGGAATTATTTTCCAAAGATCAACAAGGTCATCAAGGTACCACCTTCAATGATGATGGGGTCTTGGATGGGCAGCGACTTGACTAATGATGATTTGGTAAAAGAAACCCAATTGATCGATGCCTATGACATCGAAATGACAGAAACCGAATCCGAGTATCAGTTTTCCTTGACGCCACGAGAGCAAACGGTAACGGTGTGGGGGCATATCGAATACCGCGTCTCGAAATCGCCATTATTGCCCATCGAGCAAACTTTTTTTGACGACAAGGGTGACAAGGTCCGGGTGATGTCCTTCAGTGAGCCCAAAGAGTTTGGCGGTCGTTTGATGCCTTCAGTGCTTGAGATCAAGCCACTTCGAAAACAGGGGCATCTCACTCGAGTGATTTATGACGAAATCACGTTTAATCCACCAGGGATTACTGAACGAACCTTCTCAATCCGAAACCTAAAAGCCAGGTTCTAGACCGTGCTGATCTTCAAGTTGGCGTTCAGAAATATCCTGCGGCAAAGGCGTCGGAGTCTTCTAACGGCTCTGAGCATGGCGGGTGGTTATATGCTATTTGTGTTCTCTATGTCCTTGTTGGAAGGCAGTTGGACGAATGTTGTAGATATCTTCACCTTGGATCACACCGGCCATGTTCAAATCCATAAGGACGACTACGCCAAACGCCCGAAAATTTATAAAACGATTACAGATCGTGATTCCGTAGAATCAGTGTTAACCGGCAATGAAGGCGTAAAAGGCTGGGCGCCCAGGGTTTACTCAACTGCGCTGGCGTACGGTGGAGATAAGACGTCGATTGCCCAAATATTTGGTATTGATGTGACCTTGGAGCCATCGGTAACCAGAATTAAGCAGAAGGTGACGGAAGGCATTTATTTCGATAATCAACCTGACGCTGACGGTTACGCCAAAGCGATGATCGGCCGAGGTTTGGCAAACATATTAAAACTGAATATCGGCGATGAAATTGTGTTGATTTCATCAGGTGCTGATGGCTCGATAGCTAACGATGTATTTGTGATCAGCGCGATTGTGGGCAATACGACCTCCTTCGACAGGCTAGGCGTATTTTTGCCAATCACGGTTGCTCAAAGATTTTTATCGATAGATGCAGACGTGCATGAATATGCGCTGCTGGCCAGAGATAAACACGCTAACGAACGTCTCGCTAGGTCGCTGCAATTAGCGCTACCCCAGCTGAAGGTCTCGCCTTGGCAAGAAATCGAGGCCACGTTTTACCGAACGATGCAATCAGACAAACAAAGTAATTATTTTACGATGGGTCTCATCGTCTTCATTGTTTTTGTGGGCGTACTAAACACAGTGCTGATGTCGGTACTCGAGCGGACCAAAGAATTTGGTGTCTTAAGATCGATAGGCTGTAGACCGTCCGAGCTAGTGAAATTGATTTTCATAGAAACTGTGATGCTGGCTTTTGCGAGTATTCTGGCGGGTTTGGTGCTCATCCTGCCAGTGATCATGTGGTTTACAAACGTTGGCCTCAAATTAGACATCGCTTTCGATATGGGAGGCGTCGTGTTTGACACGATGAAAGGCGATTTTTCGGCCTATGTCATTTTCATGCCGATGGGATTCATGTTGTTGACCGCGGCGTTGATTAGCTTACCGCCAGGCCTCCGGGCTGCTCGGATCTTGCCCCGCGAAGCGATGGGAAGTCACTGATGTTGAGCTTGAGTCTGGCATGGCGAAACCTATTTCGGAATACTCGCCGAACGATGTTGACTTGCATGTTGATCACCAGTTCCTTGGTTGTGATCATTTTAGTTGATGGCATCGTGATAGGTATGGTCAACGTGATGGTCGGTGGCATCACTCAAACCCTTGAAGGGGAGGCCCAAGTTAACCGCCGGGGGTTTCGCGAAAATTTCGAATCTGAATTGGTGCTTGACGACCCGGAGGAAATCACGCGGTCGCTCAAGCGTGATGAAAAAGTCAGAAGTTATGCGCCTCGGGTAATCGTTGGCGGAATGATTGCATCGTCTTACAACACGACTGGTGGGCTTGTTTACGGTGTTGACTATCAATCAGAACAGCAGGTGAGCAAGCTTAAGCAGGCGGTAATAGCGGGGCAGTATCTCTCCGGAGAAAAGCGCGAAATCCTAATCGGCAGGCAGATGGCGGCGCTTTTGGAAGTTGATTTGGGCGATAGAATCATTATTACAACGGCGCAAGTTGGGACCAGTGACATCACGCAAGAATTGTTTAGAGTCCGAGGTGTCTTTGAGTTCGGGCCTGAAGAGCTGGATGAAAATTTGGCTTTTATTAATCTAGCTGCAGCCCAATCGATGCTCGATATGGATAGCCAGCTACACCAAATTGCAATTCAGTTTCATGATGCACAAGACGCTAAGAACAAAGCGTTACCTACGTTGGTTAATCTGAACAAAGGTGATGTCGAAGCATTGGGATGGCTTGATCTTCAGCCCTCTATTGGCGGGATGATCGAAATGAGCAATTACGCGTCAACGATTGTGGGGGTCGTCTTGTTTGTGCTCACGTCCTTGGGCGTGATTAATTCGATGTTTATGTCGATTTACGAACGTATCTATGAGTTTGGTGTGGCAAAAGCGATTGGCACTCGGCCATGGCAAATTCTGTCACTCGTCCTCATTGAGGCTTTTTTGCTGGCGTTGATCGCTTGTGCCGTAGGAATCGTTATTGGTTTCTTGCTGTCTTCATATTTTCAGACTCACGGTGTGCCGATCGGGCGAATGGAAGTTTCGGGGGTTTTGTTAGATGGCAATATGTACACCCAGGTCCGGGCCTATCAATTTGTTGCGTTTCCTGCGTATGTGATGATGCTAACCGTTGCCGCCGCTATTTACCCCGCGATTTTTGCTTCTCGCATTACCCCTAGCCAAGCCTTACAGCGAGCCTTGTAGGACAAAGATTATGACAACAGTAATAGAAACTAGAGAACTGGTAAGAAAATTTGGTTCGGGTGAGACCCAAGTCACCGCGCTCAATGAGGTGAGTATCACCATTCGCAAGGGTGAATTCACTGCTATTACCGGGCCCTCAGGCTCAGGAAAAACTACGTTGCTGCAATTAATCGGCGGTTTAGACGAACCGGATGCCGGTGATGTATTTTTGTCAGGTTCGAACATCGCCAAGATGTCTGGCTCGGAACTCTCTGACTTTCGCCGTGATCACATCGGCTTTATTTTTCAGTCTTACAACTTGATTCCGGTGCTCTCGGCAGAAGAAAACATAGAGTACATCATGTTGTTACAAGGTATCTCTGCGAAGATCCGCCAATCTCGGGTGCGGGAAATGCTTGCGCTAGTCGGGCTAGAGGGAATGGGCGATCGACGACCCGCAAATTTGTCCGGTGGCCAACAACAGCGGGTTGCCGTTGCAAGGGCAATGGCCTCAAAGCCGGACATTATTTTGGCTGATGAGCCTACTGCTAATTTAGACTCGAAAACCGGCATCGCGCTCCTTGACGTGATGCGACAATTGAATCAGCAGATGGATATGACGTTTGTATTTTCGACGCATGACCACAAAATTATGGATCGAGCCGATCGCTTGGTACACCTTGAGGACGGTGTCATACATCTAGATGAATCGCGGTCTGTGTAAGGTTAATCAGGTATTTTGAGCGCGCAGATGGCGTCAAAATAAGTTCAGCGAACGCTAAAATGACCTT
>JADHNJ010000050.1 GCA_016779565.1 Pseudomonadales bacterium | reverse complement strand
GCGATGCTGCTTGACCATACCAGCGGCTTGCCTGCTCTAATGGCTGACGTCAAAGCAGGTGGCTTTTTAGATTGGCAATACATGACCGAGCTACTGGCGGCTGCGGCACCGCTTTGGGCGCCGGGCACAGCACACGGCTATCAAATGACCACCTTTGGTTGGCTGGTTGGCGAAGTCGTGCGACGAGTGTCAGGGCAATCTTTGGGCGAGTTCTTTAAAGAGCAGATCGCAACCAAACTCAAAGCCGATTTTTGGATTGGCTTACCCGCATCAGAGCACGTTCGGGTGGCTCCGTTGATACGTTATAAACCTAATAAAAAGATAGCGCCGGCGGCGTTTACCAAACGTATCATCTCAGAACCCGATTCAATTTCGGCGAAAGCCTATTTTAATACCGGCGGTTTTAAAGCCGATGCGACGGTCAGCTACGAGGCTGAATTTGGCGCCGGTGGTGGAATAACCAATGCTTTAGGGCTGGCCCGAATGTATGCGCCTCTCGCGGCAGAGGGCCAGGTATTAGGCCGTCAATTTATTCGCAGAGAACAGGTCGCCTTAATAGCAGAGACGTCGGTAAAAGGTGGAGAGGATAAAACTTTGGCAATGCCAACCCATTTCTCGATGGGGTTTATGAAGACCATGGATAATAGGCACCGGCCGGGTGGTGCTCTCGAATCGCTCCGCTTGGGATCAACGGCCTTTGGCCACGCAGGTGCTGGTGGCAGTTTAGGCTTTGCGGACCCAGAGACGGGGCTTGCTTTTGGATACGTGATGAACCAAATGGGGCCGGGAATATTGTTAAACGAGAGAGGTCAAAGTCTAGTGAATGCAGCTTATATCAGTCAGGGGTTTGAAGAATCGATCCTTGGCGATTACCGCCGGGGCTCGAATTAGGCCGAAGGCTAACTTGAAGATTTGCGTTGGCGTTAACCCATGCAAGGCCCCCATGACTTGGACGCGGCATTGCATCGTGATACGGTCGGAGTCGCGTCGAGCGTAAACACAAGTGCGTCTCCATGAGTAGCGCTGGCAATAAGCGCTTTACACTGACCATAAAGAGTAAGCTAATCGAGCGCCCGACCCTCGGTTAGAAAGATAAGGAAAACCAGATGAATTTCGAATTTTCGGACGAGCAAAATATGCTGAGAGAGCAGGCTCAAACCTTTTTAAACGCGGAATGTCCTCCCCAGGCTGTAAGAGCCGTGTTAGACGGTGACGCACCCTATGATGAGGGCTTGTGGCAAAAGGTAGTTGAAATGGGCTGGACAGCAACGGTGATACCAGAAGCATACGATGGTTTAGGGCTGAGTTATCTAGAACTGTCAGTAATTGCAGAAGAGTTGGGGCGATCGATGGCGCCGATCCCTTTTTCCTCATCGGTATATTTTGCCACTGAAGCATTGCTACTTGCGGGTTCGGAGACCCAAAAGCATGAATGGCTTCCGAAGCTTGCTCGTGGTGAAGTCATTGGGTGCTTAGCTGATGCTGAATCGGGCGGACAACTAACGGCTGCAGGGCTAACAAGCCGGTATGCCGATGGTCGGTTAACGGGCCGAAAAATCCCCGTGGCTGATGGCGATGTCGCGGGTCTTGCGGTGGTGGTCGCCGGCAGCGATCAAGGTCCGGTGATGGTCTTGGTCGATTTAAATCAAAGCGGGTGCCAGCGTCAGGCGATTAAAACGTTAGATCCCAGTCGATCCCATGCAGAAGTCATTTTCGAAGGCGCTGAAGCCACGCTCCTTGGCGAGGCGGGTGATGGTTGGAATTTATTGCAACAGCTTTATAACCGTGCCGCAGTGCTGTTTGCTTGGGAACAGGTTGGCGGCGCGGAAACGGCCTTGTCGATGGCGAAGGATTACGCCTTAAATCGATTTGCCTTTGGCCGACCTATTGCAACCTATCAAGCGATTAAACATAAATTAGCGCAAGCCTATGTCAAAAACACGTTGGCCCGCGGCAACTGCTACTACGGTGCGTGGGCGCTAGACACCAGTGCCGATGAACTGCCTCTGGCAGCTGCGTCGGCGCGAGTATCTGCGATCCAGGCATATTATTACGCATCGAAAGAAAATATTCAGACCCATGGTGGTATGGGATTTACCTGGGAATTCGATTGTCAATTTCCATATCGGCGATCAAAGTTGTTGGCCGTGAATATTGGTTCCGAAGCCATCTGGCAAGAAAAACTCATCGCCGCGATCGAAGCTGAGCGCGCCGCTTAAGTCGTACAGGAGACAGAACATGGATTTTAATGATACCCCCCAAGAAGCCGCTTTTAGACAAGAGGTGCAGAGTTGGTTAGCTGCTAATGTGCCAAGTGAGGCTGAACTGGCCGATCTTGACTATATCGGACGAGCGAAACTCTGGCAGAAGCGAAAGTACGATGCAGGCTGGGCTTGTATTCGCTGGCCTAAGGAACACGGCGGTCGTAATGCCAGCGCGATTGAGCAGGTGATTTTCAATCAGGAAGAATCGAAATTTGACACTCCCGATGGTATTTTCGCGATCGGCCAAGGCATGTGTGCTCCGACAATGATGACTTGGGCAACAGAAGAACAGAACAAACGGTTCATGCCACCGCTTGCCAGCGGGGAAGAGGTTTGGTGCCAGTTGTTCAGTGAGCCGGCCGGCGGCTCAGATTTGGCAGCCCTTAGAACAAAAGCGGTGAAAGACGGCGATGACTGGATTGTGAATGGCCAGAAAATCTGGACCTCAGGCGCCCATTATTCCGATTACGGAGTGCTTGTGCTGCGTACCGATCCAGATGTGCCAAAACATCAAGGATTAAGCTACTTTTTCTTGGACATGAAATCGCCGGGCATTGAAATTAAACCCATCCGACAGATTTCAGGTGGCGCTAACTTTAACGAAGTGTATTTCACTGATGTTCGCATACCGGACGCGCAGCGTCTGGGTGGCGTTGGCCAAGGTTGGCAGGTTGCTCTGACGACACTGATGAATGAGCGCGCATCAATAGGTGGCGGCGGCGGTGGTGTTAATTTCAATTCAGTCTATGAATTAGCGCAATCCGTAAATTTAGGGGACCGACCCGCGATAGAAGACCCCTCGGTACGGCGGAAGTTAGCCGATTGGTATGTTCAAGAAACTGGCCTCAAATTCACTGGGTATCGCTCTATGACGGCGCTTTCTAAAGGCGAGATTCCTGGCCCCGAAAATTCCATCGGCAAGCTGGTTGGCGCACCCAAGCAGCAAGATATGGCTAGTTTTGCACTCGACTTGTTAGAACAAGCTGGCGTTATTTGGGATGATGCCTTATCGGAGCGCGCGGGTCTGTTTCAAGCGACCTATATGGCGTCACCCGGTCTAAGAATCGCGGGTGGCACCGATGAAATTATGGCGAATATTATTGCCGAACGAGTTCTGGGTATGCCCCAAGACATTCGTGTCGACAAAGGGATTCCCTTCAGTGAGGTGCCCACAGCATCTTCTTAGAGGGCGTTGCTTTGGATTGATCTTGCGAGAAAAGGCCTGGCTACCCTGACTTGGCCAAAGGGACTTGAGCTTAGGGGATTTGGGAAGGCTTGCAGCTGACCACCAGGGCCTTGAAGGGCCCTGCTCAAAGGCGAGGGTGGCTCGGTGTCGCGTCGGTGCTCAAGTAGGTGCTCAAGTAGGTGCTTAAGCCGGCTTTGCCCGACAAGCGCGCCCTGAGAACGGTGAATTAACCGGATTTACCAAAACCAGATTTGATGCGGTCTGCCATATCAGCGGCAACCCCTGGACCATTGTCTCGCTCCTCAATCAAACCGCTAAACAAGGTTTTGTTCTGTCCCATATTGATCAACGATTTGTCAGCTCGCAAGGTGTGCCAGGAGTTTTGACAAAAAGATTCTGCCATAGCGATTGCTGCATTCAGTAAACGCTCGTCTGGGACGCATTGATTGGCGAGACCGATTTGGACTGCCTCGTGGCCGTCGATGGTTCGGCCAGAGAACATCAACTCTTTGGCTCGAATCAATCCAATACGCCGAGGCAATCTTTGGCTCATCCCCCAAGTGGGCGACATCCCCCATTTGCCATGAGTGTCAGCGATTTTTGCAGACTCACCGGTAATCATCAGATCACAGGCCAGGGCAAGTTCCAAAGAGCCGGTGTAGCAGTGTCCTTGGACAGCAGCAATAACGGGCTGGGGCAAGCGCTCAATGGCGTCTAGGGTTTCTGCTTGAAAATGCGGCGTCGGTGGGCGTTCCCCGGCTTGTATCGCTTTTAAATCATTACCTGCAGAGAACGATCTACCCTCGCCTCGTAGGATAACGCACCCTATCGTGTCGAGGGCTGTGCTGATTTGATCAATTTCTCGCCGCAATTCGACAAACAAATTAGGACTTAAGGCATTGAGTGCCTCAGGGCGATTGAGACTGATCACTGCGATGCCAGAGGCTAAGTCTTGCCGAGTTATAAGTGCCATGAAGTGACTCCTGATGAGGTTGGGTGGTCCAAAACGAGGCATGTCAGTAGCGCCTAGAAGATTTTGAGCTCACGCTCGTCGGTGATGATCAAACGCGAGGGTCTGCATGTTCTAGGTTGTGCCCATCTACGAGCCTTGGTATATACGGTAGCAGAAAATGTATTTTAGGTGGGCATCTTAGTCGTTGGTAAAGCAGGTAGTGATGACGAGCTTAGATAACAGTTTGACAATAAGGAGCCGCATATGGGGGCAGAGGTATCAACGGCAGAGGCCAATCAAAACAAAAGTCGAAGACATCCGGCGGTTATCGAGCAGGAACAATGCCTTGATCGGATACGTGACGAACTGCTGCGTCTTGACCTCGCCTCACATGTCTTAGATCTAGAATTATACGGTTACACGATCTTGCCAGCGGTTAAGCCTATGACGTTTTTTGATGCGTTGCGTGAGACGATTTTAGCCCTAGGGGAAGAGGATCGTCTCGCCGGTCGAAGGATACCGCTTGCAGGTCCGGAAGGTAGTAGCTATTTAGTGCCCTGGTTACTCGCTCGGAACCCGATTTTTGAAGAGGCGGTGATGGCTGAGAAGCCGCTGGCCTTGATCACCTATTTAATGGGCGAAAGCTGTCAGATAAGCTCAAATCACGGTCACGTTAGAGTCTGTGGCGATCCTCCACAGGGCATGCATACCGACGCGCCGATGGTGCCAGACCCGATTCCAGAGGCGCCAGTAGCCAGCAACATGATGTGGGTGCTCGACGATTTTACCGCCGCTTCGGGAGCAACCTTGGTGGTCCCGGGCTCGCATCACCGGCGAACCCATGCGGCCGCCGGCGCCGCTAAAATGGCAGTGCCCATCGAGGCAGCGAAAGGGTCAGTTATTGTGTTTAATGGTAACCTTTGGCATGGCGCTGGCGCTCGCCAAGATGCAGGCAAGCGGGTCGGTATGACGGTCTACTTCAACCGCATGTACGTTCGTCCTCAAGAAGATCTCAATGCGGTGATCAGTGACGAGGCCATCGCCCGTAACCCACCTCGGTTTGCGCATTTAGTCGGACGCAACAACCCCTATCCGGCGCGAGACTTTGGGTTCTTTAACCCCAAGGGATACCCTTATTTTGCACCCACTCAAAGTAGATTCGGTTAGGTCCTTAGTGGCAACCCGTGTTCAGGGGTTGGTGTGGGCGGTTTTTCGATAGCGGAGCATTTGTCCTGAGCCGGCGTTTTGATGCTGACCTTTCGTAAAGGCGACCTTGCCATTGACAATGACCGATTCAATCCCGGTAGCCAAGGTTTGAGGTTCGTCGTAGGTTGCTTGATCAGCAATCGTTTTAGGGTCGAACAAAACCAAATCAGCGTGATAGCCGGCCTTGATCATGCCTCGATGGGTCAGACCAAAAGTTGCCGCAGGCAATGAAGTCATACGTCGTATTGCTTCGGGTAATGGCATGATCGCCTCGTCTCGTACGTAATGCCCCAGAATTTTCGCAAAGGTGCCGAACAATCTTGGATGTGGTTTGCCTCGCAGGTCAGGAATACCGTCCGAACCCACCATCATATCTGGCCATTTAAGATTATGGATGACGTCTTGCTCATCGATAACAAACTGGATGCAGATGGTGGCGTCGCCTCTGGGCGCGGTTAAGATGTCACGAACGAGATCGGTAATATCAACTTGTTGCGCCTCGGCAAGGTCCTTCAACATACAGCCCTCATACTGGCGGAAGGCCGGGCAGCTGGCGATACGAATGACTTCGGCAAGTTCCCGATTGATTCGGTCCAAATTGAAATATTCGATCATACGGCCGCTGCCGGCAGTGTAAGGATAGACGTCCAATGAGACAGCCTGCCCGGTTTTGATGGCGTCATCGATTCGGTTGAGGGAAGCCACCACCTTACCCCAATTTTTAGGCCCGGCAGCTTTATGATGGGATATGTGGGTATGAACTTGCGCCTCCCGGCCTATTTCAAGGGCCTCCTCGACAGCGTCCAATAAATGATCGCCTTCGTTGCGCATGTGGGTGGTATAAAGAGCGCCTGCATCGCCGGCAATTCTGGCTAAGGCGATGATTTCTTCGGTTTCGCTATATCGTCCAGGATGATAAATCAGGCCGGTCGAAAATCCGCACGCGCCCTGCTCAAGGGCTTGGGTTACATAATCTTTCATCGTTGCAAGCTCCGCCAGGGTCGGCTCAGCTTTTGGGTTTGATAAGGTCATGCTTCGGATGGTGTTATGGCCCACTAACATCATGTTATTGATCGCAGGGTGGCCCCTTAAAACGGCATCAAAATAGCCCGCAAGATCGGTAAAATCCCCGCCTAAACCAGATAAGATTCCGCCACTGGCCTGGCGTCTGTCGGCAGCGGGATCAGCGGGGATCGCGCTAAAACCGCAATTACCACTGACGACTGTGGTAACGCCTTGAGACAGTTTGAAGGTCATATCGGGATGACGTAAAAAGGCGCCATCATCATGGGCGTGAGTATCAATAAGCCCTGGAGCGAGCACGAGACCTGTGCCGTCTATTTCGATGTGGCCGGCGCTCACTTGCCCAACGGCATCAATGAGCCCTTCCCGAATGCCAATATCAGCCTGAGTCTCAACGCCGCCGGTACCATCGATGATGGTTGCACCTTTGATCACGATATCCTGCATCAGATGGCTCCTATTGATTGAGTCGATTAATTTTATGATGAGCTAGCTTGATAATAACCGCAAACCCAAGGCGGCACCGTCACCTGGCAGAGAGCCAGTCAAGCGCCGCTAGAGCCCAAAAGTGGCGCTTTTACGCTGAATATCTTGGCTGATTTTTTCGCCAATCATGATGGTCGAAAGATTGGTATTGGCTCGAGGTACCGTTGGCATGATCGAGGCATCTGCGACGACCAAGCCCTCACAACGATGCAGTTGGCCTGAGGCATTTACAATTGCAGTTCGATCACTGGCGGGACCCATTTTCACCGTCCCGCAGGGATGATAACCACTGCCCGCGAAGCGTTGAATAAGGCTACGCAGGTCATCATCGCCCGTGATTCGGGCTGGGTCTGGAAATCGGATAGATTCAATCATGCCAGCAAGAGCAGACTGCTCGGTAAACCTCATTGCGTCTTTAAACCCGATTAGCAGTGGCTCAAGATCCCGCGGATCCTCACAAAAATGGTTGTGAACATTCGGCAAGTCTGAGGCGGTCGCCCCGGACAGTGTCAAATAGCCGCTGCCATATTGGTATTCAAGGCACGCAGCGATTGCAAACATCGCAGCTCCGCCTGGTTTTCCGGCATAGCTTAACTGCTCGATTTGCATATTGTTGCGGTCCGCCGAGTTATCGGTGGTATAGCGTAAAATACTTTGGATCAGCGGCGCATCGTGATCGATCGGAATGCCAGGTTTGACATTGCAGACGACCGATAGCGCAGGATGATCTCGCAAGTTCGCTCCAAGGTAGGGTTCATCCTCGATGACTGAGATGCCAAACTGTTCAAGCATGGACCTAGGTCCTAGGCCAGATCGCATTAAAAGTGTTGGGCTGAGCAAAGCACCCGCCGCCACGATGGTAAGTCTGCCCTCTATTTCAACTGGCTGCGATGTTGCACTGGCGGCCAATACGCCCCGGCATCGCCGTTGATTAATAAGCAGACGCTCAACTTGGGTGTCGGCGAGAACGGTAAGATTAGGGCGAAACCGGGCTGCGGCAAGATAGGCAATGGCACAGCTGACTCGGAGCCGTCCTATTTTGTTCATAGGCTGTGGTCCAGCACCTACAGAATCTGGTGCGTTAGCGTCGGCGCATTCTGGAAAGCCCAGGGCTGCGGCGTCATTTAAAAAGGCCTGATGTTGTGGCAGGAGTTGTTGCGGAGAGTAGCGGGCAATTGTGATTGGGCCAGCATCACCATGATACGTCTCATCGCCAAAGTCTAAGTCTCGTTCCAAACGCATGAAATGTGGCAGCACACTCAACCAGTCCCAACCGGGATTGCCCATTGCGGCCCAAGCATCATAATCCTCTGGTAAGCCCCGGAGTGCGATGGTTGTGTTGACCGCGCTCGAACCACCGGTGACCCTGCCCCGCGGAAACCGCTGGGCAACAGATTCTGTAGGATGGTAGGTGTGGCCCCAATCGTGATCTCTGAGGGCATTTTGATGGCTGTTGACTAATTCAAAAGGTAGGGTTTCTGGCGTTGGGTAATCGGGTCCGGCCTCAATCAGAAGCACTGTCCGATTTGGATCTTCGCTAAGTCGGTTGGCAAGGACACAACCGGCACTACCCGCGCCAATAATGATCACGTCATACATAAAAGGCCTCTGGGGTCATTGTGCCCGCTGAGAGCAGCGCGTGAAAGCCCAGGATTGGCAAAAAAAACGCCCCAGCAAGGGGCGTTTAGAGTAGGGTTCAGCGGATTGTGGTCCGCGCGCTCGCTGTTGAATCCCTAAAACTGGTTCATGGTGTTGTCTTTACCACCTGCTAGAAGCGCATTTTCACCGGAGAAGTATTCTTTGTGGTCGTCTCCGATGTTAGAGCCCGCAAGATCCTGGTGTTTTACAGAAGCCATGTCTCGGCGAATCTCTTGCCGCTGGACGTCACGCACATAGGCGAGCATACCTAGATCTCCAAAATAGCCTTCAGACAAGACGTCAGTGCCGAGTGCCGTCTCGTGATAGGTAGGCAGTGTGATTAAGTGATGGAAGATGCCGGCCTCTCGGGCGGCATCCTTTTGAAACTGCTGAACCAGCTTGTCGGCTTCTAAGGCAAGCTCCGAGTCGTCAAGCTCAACAGACATAAGGCCCTTAGGCGTACTTGCAGGATCCGGGTAGGCACTGACATCTTTGCCTGCGGCCTGCCATTCGCCGTAGACCTGCTCCCTAAAGGACAATGTCCAGTTAAAGCTAGGAGAGTTGTTGTAAACCAACTTGGCGTCAGGCACGTGTTTCTTAATTTCATTAACCATGCCTGCAATTTGCGCGACATTAGGCTTTTCCGTTTCAATCCAGAGCAAATCAGCGCCGTGAGTAAGCGATGTCACGCAATCTAAAACGACTCGGTCGAAGCCGGTCCCTTCTTTGAAAGCATACAAACCATTATCAAGTCGAACAGGTTTAACCAATTGGCCATTTTGATGAATAGCGATGTCGTTATCATTGAGCTGATTAAGATCGCTCACCGGCGTAGTTTCAAGGAAGTCGTTGTATTGACTGGCAAGATCACCGGGCTCTTTTGAAACGGGGATCTTCTGGGTCAGGCTAGCGCCTAATGAGTCTGTCCGCGCAACAATAATGCCGTTATCGATCCCAAGCTCTAAAAATGCGTAGCGAATCGCATTGATCTTCGACAAAAAATCCTCGTGGGGCACGGTGACCTTGCCGTCTTGATGACCACATTGCTTGGCGTCCGAAACCTGATTCTCGACCTGAATCGCGCAGGCCCCAGCCTCGATCATTTTCTTGGCAAGCAAATAAGTTGCCTCTTCGTTGCCGAACCCGGCATCGATGTCTGCGATGATGGGCACGACGTGGGTCTCAAAATTATCAATACGTTGAAGAATCGGGTCGATGTCGCCGCCGCTGGCACGAGCCTCATCAAGTTCGATAAAGATGTGTCGTAGCTCCCGGGCATCGGCTTGCTTTAAAAAGGTGTAAATCTCGTGGATGAGCTCGGGTACGGAAGTCTTTTCATGCATACTTTGATCGGGTAACGGGCCAAACTTCGACCGCAGGGCAGCTACCATCCAGCCACTGAGATAGATGTATGACTTATCCATCGTACCTCGATGTTTTTTTACTGACATGGCGAGCTGCTGCGCCGTGAAGCCGTGCCAACAACCAAGCGACTGCGTGTATTTTGCGGTGTCGCCATCATAATCGGCCATGTCTTTGCGCATAATGTCCGCAGTATATTGGGCAATGTCTAAGCCGGTTTTAAATCGGTTTTGTAATTGCATACGAGCTGCGTATTCAGCACTGATCCCCTTCCAGGTATCAGCATGGGCGGCTTTGAGTACATCTAAAGTGGCGATTTGGTCTAGGTAGGCTGACATGACAGATCCTTTAACGGTTGGGGAAAGTGAGGCCGGCGGCGCGACAAAGCGGTGCCGGGCTCTTCTGAAGGGGGCAAAGGTAGCAGGGGCGAACGACGGATTAAAAAGAATAAATGGACACTAATATATTCTTATTCTTCAATGATTATGCCGTGGCCTTTGGCGGTAAACCGATGCGACTTGAATTACTATGATGTAGCAACGTGAAGGAGTAAGCATCGGTGCAGGTGATTAGCATACATGTTGGGGCTAAACAGAGCCTCGACCTGGGTCGTCGTACTGTGACAACCGGTATTTTTAAACAAACGGCACCGGGCCGAGTCACCGTGACAACGATGGGCCTTGAAGGCGATGTTATTTGCGATCGTCGACATCATGGCGGCAAGGATCAAGCAGTCTACGTGTATACCGATGAAGATTACGCGTTCTGGAAACGACAGTATCGCCAGGCATTTGCGCCGGGATCCTTTGGAGAGAATCTGAGAGTCTCAGGCTTGGACGCGGCTTCCTTGAGTGTTGGCGATGCGCTGATCTTTCCGGATCTTACCCTTGAGGTCACTGGGCCCCGAATCCCCTGCGCTGTGCTGGGTGCAGCGATTGATCAAAAACAATTTGCCTTGGCATTTCAGAAGGCAGCGCGACCAGGTTTTTATTGTCGCGTGCTAACACCTGGTACGGTCGGTGCGGGCGATGGCTATCGACTTGAGGCCAGCGGGCCAGAGAGAGCGTCGCTGCTTGCGGTCTATCGAGCAAATTATGATCCACCGGATCAAAACACCTTGACTCGTTTGCTTGCTTTGCCGATTGATCGAAGAACCCGTAATCGGTTTAAGGCTAAGCTGGCCTCCTTGGCATAGGGTCTTTTGCCAGATTCAGGGTTTGCTCGGAGCCAGTTGCTAAGGAGGTTGGCGCTTTTATCATTGCAATGTGCAGGCGCCGACCAATATCGAAAACCGGCCGGCTGGCTAGGTGCCTAAGTACCTAAGCACTTAAAAGCCGATTAGTTAGGGTTGCTGGGTTGCATCCTCCAGAATAAATCGCGCGCCTTGCTCGGCGATCATGACCGTTGGAGCGTTGGTGTTGCCGGACGTTATCAAAGGCATGATGGAAGCATCTATTACCCTAAGGCCCTGACAGCCATGCACGCGTAATCGATCACAGACAACTGCCCCGGAGTCGTTGCCCATTTTGCAGGTACCTACGGGGTGAAAAATAGTGGTGCCTAGGTCCCGAGCAGCATCGAGGAGCGCCTCATCGCTGAGAATCGTCGGGCCGGGCTTCCATTCCTCTGGCGAGAAGGGTGCGAGGGCTTTGGCGCGCATAATATTCCGAGTCTGTTTCAGACCGGCAACGGCAACAGCCTCATCATGGGCGGTTGAGAGATAATTTGGTGCTATTTTAGGCGGCGCCATGGGGTCTGTGCTGGTCGCCTGGATAGATCCCCGGCTGCTGGGCCGTAAATTGCAGACCGACGGTGTAATTGCGTTGAACTCATGGAGAGGGGAACCGAACTGATCTAATGACAGCGGCTGGACATGCCATTCCATATCGGGAGTGCTTTGGTCTGCATCGCTCATGCCAAAGGCCCCCAGTTGCGACGGCGGCATCGTTAATGGCCCGGTCTTAAAAAATAGATACTCAAGCCCCATCTTAGCTTTTCCCAAGAGTGAATTGACTCGCGGATTGAGCGTTGTAGTGTTAGACACCTTATAAATGGTGCGGATTTGCAAATGGTCTTGTAAATTTTGACCAACACCCGGCAGGTCAATTTGCAGTTTCCCGCCCAAGCTTTCAATTAACCGTGGATCGCCAATACCAGATAGCTGTAATAACTGGGGCGAGGCTACCGCACCTGCGGCTAAAATGGTTTCCCGTTGAGCACAGAATAAGGTAGGTGCGTCCCGGCCCTGGCTGATCCACGCGCCGGTCGCGCGTAATCCATTATCGGTTTGCTCAGTTTCAATGCGATGCGCATGGGCATTTGTCATAACGGTCAGGTTGGAACGATGCTGCACCGGCCGCAAAAAGGCTTTGCTTGCACTCCAGCGAACGCCCCTGCGTTGATTCATCTGAAAGTAGGCGCATCCAAAATTATCGCCCCGGTTGAATTCCTCGATGGTGGGTATGCCCGTCTCTGCTGCAGCTGCTTGCCAAGCATCCAGAATTTCCCAATTAACCCGCCTTTCTTCAACTCTTAGTTCACCTTGATCGCCATGGAATTGATCAGCACCATGCTGGTAATTTTCGGAAGCTTTAAAAATCGGTAGCACACTGTTCCAATCCCAACCCCGGTTTCCAAGCGCCGCCCATTGATCAAAGTCGGCGCGTTGACCCCGCATATAAATCATTGCGTTGATCGAAGATGATCCACCGAGACCACGACCGCGGGCATAGCCAATTTGCCGATGGTTGAGCCCTGCCTCTGAGACTGTTTTAAAACACCAGTCCGTTCTCGGATTATTGATGGTGTAGAGGTAACCGACTGGAATATCAATCCAGAAATAGTTGTCTTTGCCACCCGACTCTATCAGCAATACCTTGTGGGCTGGATTGGCACTCAAGCGATTGGCCAGCACACAGCCGGCGGTGCCAGCGCCGATGATGATGTAGTCATAGGTCTTCATGGGTGCAAGCATAGAGAACTTGTCTGTCCAAGGGAATTGCATTAGCGTGCGGGTGAACAAGAGCGAGGTATAGAACATGACACTAAGCTTTGATGAAATCGCATTTAACCAAGCGCCAGATTCCCAGAATCAAATCCACAGTGACGATATGGCGCAGCGATACGGCTTTAGGGGTGGTTTGGTACCAGGCGTCACGCTCTCGGCTTATCTCACT
Organism: Pseudomonadales bacterium; assembly: GCA_016779565.1. GTDB lineage: Bacteria > Pseudomonadota > Gammaproteobacteria > Pseudomonadales > Azotimanducaceae > UBA9926. Next base: position 2,630 of record JADHNJ010000050.1, on the reverse strand, counting down.
CAACCCGGGGTGGTGCAATGGGGATTATCCTTCCTGCAGCGGGGGCAGGCGTCGATTAAAGTCTTGCGGCCGATCTATCATGCCGAGAGGGTTTCAGTGTCAGTCAATCTGACATCTGAAACCAGCTATGAGGCAGAACTTATCAACAGCGAGGGAGAGGTCCGAGCGATTGCAAAGGTCAGCTTGCCCGAGCAGGCGGATCTGCCGGCGCTACCACATCGCAAGTCGTTGCCGGTGATGGCAGACAATTACCAACCAGCCATCGCGACCCCTGAGGTTTTTGAGAACTTGCAGCATAACGGTACCCTAGAGACCCGTTATCTATGGTCGAAGCGTCATGCGATGGCCAGCTACTTTGACACGCCTAAATCGATGCCGGCTTTATTGACCTTTGGTGACGCGCCGGCACCGAATCGAGGTTTGGCAAATACATCTTTTATTTTGGGTTGCGCCAATTGGGTGTTTGCCTCGAATGCGGGCATGAACCCTTGGGTGCATTTGCAGACCGACCATCAACTTTTTGCCGAAATTAAAAATGAAACCGAAGTGGCTGCGCAAATGTCAGTGGATGCTCTCTTTGAAAAGAAAGGGCATCAGTTCGCAGATATATGGGTTAACTTATTCAATGCCGAAACGAGTGAACCCCTAGCACGGATTTGGCAGCGCGCAATTTATCGCTTGCGCGCCTAACCCAGCGACGAGAAGGGTGATAGTGGTATCGCTTAACCCACAGCCTGTAAGAGATCATTAACCCAATCCAGCCGCTCATTGATTCTGCTTGGCTTCTGGCTGCCAAGGTGCAGTACCAAGCGGTCGACGCCCAGATCTTCGTAGGCCTTAAGGTCATCGAGCGTGATGTTATAAGGCGGTGTAATGATGAGTTCAAAATTAGACCAAGTCCTGTCCGCGCGCTTCAGCGCCTCGGTGAGCGCGGATTGCATGGCCTCAGTTTGGGTAAGGTTTAGTTGAAAGCCATACCAACCATCTCCGTAGGTCGCGGCTCGCCGAAATCCTGCTTGGGAGTGTCCGCCAACGATCAAGGGAATACCTCCTGGTTGAACCGGTTTTGGATCCATGCGGCAAGCCTTGAGCTGAATATGCACACCGTCATAACTCGCAACTGGGTCTTGCCAAAGTCGTTGAATCACCTCGATGAACTCATCGCATCGAGCGCCTCGGTCCTCAAAGCGATAGCCACAAGCCTCTACTTCTTCCTGACACCAACCGACGCCGATGCCAAAGTCAATTCGCCCACCACTTAACCAGTCCAAGGTGGTAAATTCCTTAGCGGTATAGATGGGATTGCGCTGAGGCAGTAGCGTGATACCCGTACCGAGACGTAGAGTTTTCGTGCAACTGGCCAAGAACCCGAAGGTCGCTACGGTGTCGAGCATACCGCCGCCCTCAGGTACCGGGAGCTTGCCGTCACGGCTGCCTGGATAGGGGTTTGACGTTTGGTCAAAGAGGACAACGTGTTCGCCCATCCACAACGACTCGATGCCCATACCTTCTATGGTTTGAGCAAAGTTTCTAATCATTTCAGAATCAGCAATAGGTGACATAAAAGTTGAAAACAAGCCGAGTTTCATGGGGTAGATGGTCCGTTAAGAGTGTTATGAATGATTTAACCCACCAACAATGGCTAAGGTCAATTGCAGAGTTGTCAGATCTGGTATCAAAATTCTCAGCTATGGTAAGGTTTGGCAAGAGCGGCATTGAGCAAAGCCGCTAACATTAAGGACCCCGCAACATGGCGATTCAAGATATTTTTGCACACACGCAAAGCATGAAAGCAGGCCTCGAAAACCTCAGTGTCGAGGATCTCAAGGCGGAAATGGCCAGTAACCCCGATCTTTTATTGCTAGATATTCGCGAAATACAGGAGCTCATAGATTTAGGCACCATCCCGTCCGCCGTGCATTGCGCTAGAGGCATGATGGAATTCTGGGCAAGTCCCGCAAGTCCGTATTATCGAGACTATTTTCAGGAAAATCGACGTACCGTGGTGTTTTGTGCAGGCGGTGGTCGTAGCGTCTTAGCGGTCGCATCGCTGCAAGCGATGGGCTTTAACAACGTGGCGCATTTAGAGTCAGGATTTGGTGGTTGGCGGGAGCAGGGCGAGCCCATAGAAGATGTGAGCCAGACCAGCCGCTGGATGCGCCGTCCTAAGGCCAATGGCTAGCGAATCAGTCAGCCGCGAGAGATTGCAGGCAATTTTTGCCCGCACTCGCACGATTGCCATTGTTGGTCTGTCACCGAATCCGCAAAAAGCCAGTCACGGTGTGGCGAAATATCTGCAAGCATTTTATCGAATCATCCCGGTGAACCCCAACTACGACAGCATTCTGGGCGAGCCTTGTTATCGTGATCTTGCCAGTATCCCAATTAGAGTGGATTTGGTTGACGTCTTCCAACGGTCTGAACGGATTGCCGCCTTGGTGCCAGATACCCTGAAGATTAAGCCTTATGCCTTTTGGATGCAGCTAGGGATAAGCCATGAAGGTGCTGCCGCAGAACTTCTCGCTTCAGGCATTGAGGTGATCCAAGATCGATGTACAAAGATTGATCATCAACGTGTGCTGTCTGGCGGCTGATTGTGTCCAAGCCCGCAAGGTGTGTTTAGCATTGCT
>JADHNJ010000010.1 GCA_016779565.1 Pseudomonadales bacterium | reverse complement strand
GGGCTTGGGCTGCTGGGTGAACTGCTGGGCGATGACGGGCTTGGCATGCTGGGTGCACTGCTGGGCGATGACGGGCTTGGCCTGCTGGGTGAACTGCTGGGCGATGACGGGCTAGGCATGCTGGGTGAGCTACTAGGTGATGACGGGCTTGGCATGCTGGGTGAGCTACTAGGCGACGAAGTGCTCGGGGGCATCGGGGGTGGGCTCCGCGTGTTTGATGAACTACATCCGATAATCAAGCAAAGCAGCATCAATGTCAGAATGGCGAGACGCATGTGAGACTCCAAGATAATGACATTAGTATGATGAATTAAAACTGAATTTAACCTGAATTACGACGATTGACGTATTTTTGGATGACTCCCTGGCGCGCCTCCGCGAAAGGGGTAACGGCGGTAATGAGTTGATTTGTTGAAGCGTGGTGTCTACATTGGCGTTAAGAAGAAGCAATAAGCTGATGAGCAAGGGTGCCGGGAAAAGATGGTGAGTCTTATCGACAATGAATCTTTAAAAAAAAGACTACTATGATAAAAAAATACCCGACAGCCGTTTTCTCGGCGGTGGTTGACGGATTCAAGCTGTCCAGGCGCTGTCTTGGGGTAGCGATGGTATGCTTGGTAATCTTGGCTGGCTGCAGCCGGTCGGTGACCGTTACCGGCACGGTGCCGACCCCCCTGGTCACCGAATTGCCGATTGTCGTTGGTGTTTTGGTCTCAGAAGATTTTAAATCTTATGTTCATGCGGAGAAGCTTCCCCGCGGTGGCGGTCAATGGCAGATCGAAGTAGGGACGTTACAAACGCGTTTTTTTGATGCCCTGCTCAATGAGCTGTTTGTAGACGCTAGATGGGTCAACGAGATGAATTGCGACCTCGCTGGCCAAGGGCTAGGTAGCGCTGTCGAGGGCTGTCCCCAGGGTTATGTCCAATTGGAGTTAAAAGAGTACGCATTTTTAATGCCAGAGCTTTCTGGACTGAATTTCGTGTCAACGTCGATAAAATATCAATTAACACTTTTTAGTGACGCCGGTGATGTATTGGATAGCTGGACGTTTGTTGGGTATGGCAAGAGCGATATTGGTGCTTTTCAAGCGGTTGAGGCGCTTAACAATGCATCGGTTGAAGCATTGCGAGATGCTGGGGCTCGGATTGCTTTGGAATGGCCCAAGTTGCCCGGGGTAGCTGCCTGGCTGCAATCGCATCGGGGCACGATGGATGGATGATAAGGATCAAACATCGGCGACAATCTTACGTGTAAACAAGGCAGCGCTCTAATGGCGAAACGGTTGACACGAGGAACTCGATTGGACGGCCGCTTGCAGTGGCCTTTCGTGCTGCTGTCTCTGATCTGCCTGCTTCAGAGTTGCGCAACCACGCGAGTGGAACAATCCCGACAGACCACCTCAGAACTTGAACAGGGAGAGGCGCTGGTCATTCTAGGACGTGCGACTTACAACGACCGAGAAACCGAAGTGAGCTTTACCGATTGTCTGGCGACATCGCTGGGCCAAGGGCGAAATCCTATCCGACTGGTGCCGCAAACCCAATTTAAGAATGACCTGTATCCTTGGTTTGAGCCAAGAACCGCACCAACCAATGCCAGTGATTTGGCCCAGTTGTTTGCCGAAGCCGGCGTCAAAGAACAGATTGAGCGCACCAATATCCGTTATTTAGCGTGGATTGAGGGCGATACCGTGACGATCGATAAGGGCGGCTCCTTGAGCTGTGCCGTGAGCACGTTCGGCGGTGGTTGTTTTGGCATGAGTTATTGGGAGCAGGATGCGTCTTACGAAGCATCGATTTGGGATTTGAAAAATCTGAGCGCGTCCGGACAGATCAGCGCTGATGCCAATGGCACCAGTTATTTAGCAGGATTGGTTTTGCCGATCCCCATTTTGGCAAGACCCGGTAATGCTGCATGCAAAGGGCTGGCTGAGCAGTTACGGACGTTCGTGACTGGAGGATGAAGGCTAAGTGGCATCAGGGTCGCTAAGATTGGGGTCGGCGTCTAAGAGGCCGTCTTGGGGCGCCGGCGCGGTGGAAACTGCGGATTCTGATTCGGCGTTAAAGGACTCGGAGACAAAAGTAACCCGTCTAGAGAGGTCATACGGTTGGGCGAGGCCCTCTTTAAGCGCAGGACGGTAGCGGCTTGACGCAACAAGCGCTCTGGCAAGTCGTGCCTCGTCCGTCGGTACATTTCTGTCGACAATACGCAGCCGACGGGGTTGGCCGTATTCTGAAACAGTGAAGCTTACATCGACAAACAACTCGGGGAGGTCACCCTCTGGCAAGGTTTTAGGCTTGTAGTCTGTGATCAGCGGGAAATAGGCCTTAGGCGAGAGCATGAACGGTGGGGATACTGCCGATGCTGCAGTTGCTGGGTCGGCCTGCTCAAGGTTGTCGTTAAAAATGTCGGTAGTGATGGCCCAAGCCTGCCGATATGCCTCAAGCGCTCCGCGGTTACCCGTTAGAATGTAACTGTCGGCAAGGTCTAGCCAAGTTTCGGCAAGGACGTGTTCAGCCGGATCAGGCTGATTTTGGATGATAGCAAGGGTGCGCTCGAGGGATGCATCTTGAAAACGGCTGTGGCCCCCTCGCCAGAAATGGATTTCTGCTTTCGTTTTAAGTACAGGGATGAGCTCCATAACGTCTTTGCCCAGTCGTTGCTCGATACTAGTGATGACTTCTTGGATCAGCGTGAGTGCCTCACTGAAAAGTCGCTGCCGATTGGCGCGTGCCATCTCGTCGGCAAGGGGCGATATCGTGCTACCTCGGCGACCCAAATAAATTGCCACGCCGCGCTTAACTTCATCAAGTTGAGGACTGTCATTAACGAGTCTCCGCTGGGCAATTTGCAGCACGTGACGTTGCGCCGTATCGGCTTCTTCATAGCGTTCAGTGCTAAGGTAGGTGCGGGTTAGCCAGTTCAAGTTAGCCGTCTGTCCTGAGGTGAAAAGGCCATCTTGACGATGATGAATGTGTTGGCTTCGCCGGAAATAGTTTTCGGCGACTTCAAAATTTTCCTGGAGGAAGGCGTTGATCCCTAGGGCAGAGATAATTCGAGTAAGTTCGGGATCGTATTGGCGATGCTGCGCCTGAAGTAGCTTGAGCGCTAACTCTAAATCGGTTTGACCTGCCGTGAGGTCGCCAGCATAGGTGCTAAACATACCCACGTTAGCCAGCTGCATAGCGGAACCAATAGGATCATCCTCTAATCTGCTCTCGAGACTTTGACGCAGATCTTCAGCTAGGGTCCGGGCTTGAGGTTTAGTCAGATTGGTATCGCCAGATTGAGGGTCGAGATCGATCTCATCTTCCCAAAGCAGGTTGTCTGGTTCGTCGTAAAGATGATTCAAGATGAGTAGTTCTACACCCGAGGCTTGCAATGAAAACCCCACGAAGCCAACGACGAGACAATAATATATCCAACGTTTCATAAAAGGCGCGGCTCCTCATCCACAGCACGGTCACTGGCTTGCTGATGGGTGGCATCATCAGCATTTAGCAGTAGTTCATTGTTGAAGGTCTGGGTAAGTAAGAAGTCGCTTTGGGTTACGAAGGTGCCATCTTCCATGGCAGGAATAAAGCGCGCGGCCAGCAAAGTATCTCTCATGAGCTTTCGAATCTGTCTAGGCTGATCGTTTAAAAACCGAATATTCCGAGCCCGGCCCTCTTCGCTGACATCAAAACTCATATCGATCTTTAGAGTTTCTAACCGATCAAGGCGACTGTACCTTGCTGGCAATACCAGTTTGAGGCGCTCAAGGTTGTAGCGGAAAGGTGAGCCTATTATGCGTTCAAAAGGCTGAGTTCGCTTGTGAAACTCAGCGCCGTTAGGTCCTTGTATCGGTAGAAAACGATCGTTGAGAGCAACACTAAACTCGATGAGCTCGTTGTCGGGTATTTCGTTATCGAGGGCGAAACCGCTGCCATAGCGCCTGAGTCTTAGATCGCTTTCGAGCTTGGTTCGTTCCATCCGATCTCGATCTGACGACTTAAAAGCGTGAAGCCCAGGCAGTAGTTGAGCCTGAGCAGTTTGGGATGGATGAATAGTCTGTATGGCTGGCAAAGCGTCATCGAGCTGCCGTTCAAGAATCAAAATGGCAGCCACCGTTTGGCTCAGCTCGGCCATCTGATCCACGGTTGCCGTGGTTAATTGTGCCTGCCTTAAGACTTCTAGCGCCTCGTTGCTATTGCAACAGATAGGGCTGTAGAGCGACATTTGTAGTTCAAGCAGCGCCCATGAGACATCGAAGGCCTGATCATTCGGCTGCGCGGCATTTACTGTTTTGATCAGACCTCGACCGGCGCGCCACTGACCTGAACGTAAATACCAGTCTGCCAGTAGCGCATCTGCTTCCGTGCTGCCGCCTGAATCTTGATTGCGGCTTCGAATGAAGTGGTTGAACTCTGCTAGCTGATTAGCCTTTGAGTAGTTTTCTCTAGCGACTTGATTGGCTGCTAGGCGGTCAACAATGGTAATTTGCCGAGGCGTAACAACGCCAAATTCGCGGTGCAGCAACGACTGGGCTTCGAGTAGCTGTGACTCTTGCGCAGGCCAATCTTCGTTGGCTTGCGCAATGCTCGCCTCGCTAAGCAGCTGTTCAACAGCTAAAGTGGCGCGCTGGTTGCGTTCGCTGTTGCTGGCTAAATCCTTCGCCAGCGAAGTCTCTACAAGTGCAATACTTATCAGTACAAGCGCATTACTTATCAGTGCGCTGCAACCCATCAAGCAGCGTATAGATTGTCTGAGTAGATGAACCAAAGCTTTCGCTGGTCGATAGCACTGGGGCGTCTTCACGAGGATGATCCAAAAGCAATAGTTAAGGTCAGTCTAGGATTAAACGTTAATCGAGTGCAATTCGTTCAGTTGATTTTCAGGTTAGGGGCTGAATAATGATCGCTATGAAATGTTCGAATACAGTAATTTCAGTAAATAGTGTGTGTCTTCCTGAATTGCGCCGCTTAGATCTACGCAAGCCTCAAAGACGCCGCTGTCAGATCGCTGCATTGGCCTTGCTCAGCGTGCTTTGGCTACCAACGGTAGTCTGGGGCCTGTCTCTCGAGAAAGAGATTGAAAAAGGTCGGGAAGAGCACCAGAAAATAGTCGCGCAATTTGGTATCTATCGTGATGAACGTTTGCAAGCCTACGTGGAAAAGGTCGGCCAACGGCTCGCTGAATACAGTAGCCGTCCAGAACTTGAATATCGATTCACATTACTCAACGATGACATGATTAATGCGTTTGCCCTGCCAGGCGGTTATGTCTACATAACCCGCGGCATGCTGTTGCACCTGGGGTCGGAAGCGGAGCTTGCGGCGGTCTTGGGGCATGAAATCGCACACATTACCGAAAAGCACGGGATAAAGCGGGAATCGAGAAACAAGGTTCAAAATGCGCTCTCTATGGGCGCTGCGATGCTGACTGGACAGCGAGGCGTTGCAGAGTTGGGACAGCTATTGGGTGGTGTTTTGATTACTGGCTACAGTCGTGAGTTTGAGTTGGAGGCTGACGAGGTAGGCGCCGCATATATGGCCCAGGCGGGTTATTCCCCAAAGGCAATGCTAAAAACCATCGACATTCTAAAAAATAAGGACCGAGTCGAGATTAAGCAAGCGAAAGCCGAGCAGCGCCCAGCTCGGGTTTATCATGGCTTTTTGTCTTCGCATCCAGACAATGACACTCGTTATCGAGAGGCAGTCATCGCTTCAGATGCGTTATTGAACGATTTTGATGCGTTTATTCGGACGGATGAGTTTTTACAGCAGCTCAATGGATTAAGTTTCGGGCCTAGTCGACAAACCGGTATTGTCAGAGGCAAGCGCTTTTATCACGCTAAGTTAGGCCTCACTCTCGCGCTACCACCGGGTTGGCGCCAAAATCAGGTGCCGCGAGGGGTTCAGTTTGTATCTCAGACCGGGGAGGCGGCCTTCGAGCTCAGCACAAGTCGAGTCAAGCGCGACGTGACCCCAGAAGCTTTCGCTAAATCGGTGTTAGGCTACCAAATTCGGGAAGGACGCAGTCTGACGATCGATGGCATGCCTGCGTACATCGCTATCGCAGATCGTGCCCAATCGATGTTTGGCGTCAGGCCAGTGCGATTAATTGTGGCGATTGATCGGCGGCGCGGGATTGCGTTCGTGGGTCAGGGGTCTGGGCAGTTTGATCTAAAAAAGATTGCTGACGATGCTGATTTTATTCGAATTGGATTTAGCATCGCTAAAATGAGCAAAGCAGACTTTGCCAAAGCACGCCCGCTCAAAGTCCAAATTGTTCGCGCCGAGCGCGATACCACGATGGCGGGTCTAGCGGAGTTGTCGGATTTGACGAATTACGCTGAAGATCAATTGCGGGTAATCAATGGGCTCTACCCTAATGGTGAACCAGAACCAGGACAGCTGATTAAGATTATAGATTAATGAAAAAGCTTTAACAGCGCCTCATGCGAAGCCAGCTGCTGCTGTTCATTGATGCCTCGAATTCGGCCGCGTGCAATTAGGTAGTTCATCCCTAACTTTTCTTGGTATCGTCCCAGCACTTCGACGACATGCTGAGCGCTGCCAACAACAAAGGCCGGCTCATCATGGCTGTTGGCCTCGGCGCGACCTCGCATCTCCTCGGTGAGACTTTGCTTGACCTTTTCCGCGAGACTTAAACTTTCGGTCACAAACACGGTACGCATAACAGGTACAACCTTAGGCTCAGGCTGAGCTGAATCGGCTAATGCCGCACGATAACGCGTCAGGTTGCTTTGAAGGGCTTCAAAAGATTCCATGGGCGATGCTAAGTAGGGACAGCCAAATGCCGCTGCTTGTTTAAGGGCAAGAGGACCAAAAGCCGCGATCCAAAGTCGGGGGCTCGGTGATTGAAAGGGCATTGGGGATAATCGTGCGTTACTGTCTTCTGAAAGGGGTTGGCCTTCCCAGGCGGCTAACATCGTTGAGAGCGATTGTTTGAAGAGCGTTCTTTTGAGCTTTGGATCGATGGCAAACACTTTAAACAAATCATCGCTAAAGCCGCGCCCAAGGCCAAGGATCAGTCTGCCTTCCGCGAGCTGATCTAAGGTGGCCACCTCCTCGGCGACGGCAACTGGATGCCTGATCGGCAATACTAAAGATGTGGTGCCTAGATCGATAGATTGGGTTCTGCTGGCTGCCGCTGCTAGTAATATGAGCGGTGCGCTGAGCGCTGCCGAACCAAAAAAATGATTCTCAGGTAACCAAAATCCAGAAAACCCCATGCTCTCGGCAGTCGCCGCTTGATTAGGTATGGATCGTAGGGCTTGTGGGCTGCTGAGATCCCAAGCGGTGACGGCAAGTTCCACTAGATTATGCTCTCATTAGGGCTTGCCTCGACTCTACCCTGCGGCTCGCATGAAAACCACCACCCGCTGTGTCAGAATGGCAGTTTTTGAGCAGAGGGAAAACCATGAATCCAAAAACGCCTGTCCTCGTTGGGGTGAGTCAAATTTTAGAGCGAACTTTCGATCCTGAATCGCCTCGCGAACCAATAGATTTGATGCTCGCAGCGGCCCGAGCGGCGGTGGCAGACACGGGCTCTGATACGCTTTTGGCCTCTATTGATAGCGTCCGGGTCGTGCGAGGCATCTGGCGATACAAGCAGCCGGCTGGCTATATTGCTGAAACTTTAGGATTGGGTGTCGTTGAGAAGGTAGGCACACCCTTTGGCGGTAACTCAGTGCAAGCGCTGGTTAACCAAACTGCATTAGATATTCTAAGTGGCGATGTTCAATCAGTTTTGATCGTGGGCGCTGAAGTTGGCAACACCCTAGCGAAACTTCGAAAGAGGGGGGAAACCCTGACCTACCGAGAAACCTCTGGCGACTACGATAAAATGCTCGACGAAGAAGTGCCGATGTCCTGTGATGCTGAAAAGGCACGAGGGGTAACCGCTCCGATCCAAATGTATCCGATTTTTGAGAATGCGTTGCGATATGCCCGGGGTGAGTCAATCGCAGCGCATAAGGCGCGCATTGCTAAGCTTTGGAGCGGCTTCAGTGAGGTTGCTGCCGATAATCCGAATGCTTGGATTCAAAAGCGCGTCTCTGCTGAAGAAATCAGCGAGGCCTCAAGCCAGAATCGTATGGTCAGTTTCCCTTACCCAAAACTAATGAACTCAAATAACGCGGTCGATATGGGCGCAGCGTTGATTATGACCTCAGTGGGCCATGCAAAGGCCTCGGGTATTCCAGAGGACAAATGGGTGTATCCCTGGGCGGGTAGTAGTGCCCATGACACCTACGCGGTTTCGCACCGGGACAACTTGCATTCGTCACCGGCTATTCGTTTCGCGGGTAACAAAGCACTCGAGTTGGCGGGCGTCAGCGTGAGTGATTTGGCTCGTGTTGATGTCTATAGCTGTTTTCCCTCGGCGGTTCAGGTTGCGGTCCAAGAGCTCGGGCTAGACGATACCGCGCCGTTAACCATTACCGGTGGCTTGACCTTTGGCGGTGGGCCGTTAAACAACTATGTGATGCACAGCATTGCGCGGATGGTCGAGTTGTCGCGTCAGCACCCAGAAGATGTGGGCCTGATCACGGCTAACGGTGGCTACCTGACCAAGCATGCTTTTGGCGTTTATAGCGCCAAAGCGCCAACCCAAGACTTTAGAGCTGAGGATGTGCAGGCCGCCGTGGATGCCGAGCCTTGTCGGTCAGTTTTGGAAGAATATGAGGGCGTCGCCACAGTTGAGTCTTACACCGTGATGTACGAATCTGATCAGCCAAAGATCGGTCATTTAGTTTGTTTGACGCCTAAAGGGGAGCGAGTTTGGGCTAACATAGACGACCCGCACGCCATGCAGGCAATGACAGAGTCAGAAACCTGTGGTTTGAAGGTAGAGGTCGATGCTTCCGGTATGGCACGGTTTGTCTAGTATGAACCCTTATCTTGCTCGGATGGGATATGGTCCAGATGATCGGGTCCTGATTTTGCACATTGATGATATGGGTTTTTGTCACGCCGCTAATCGGGCGAGCGTGGCATGTCTAAGCGACGGCTCGGCGACCTGCGCATCGATATTGGTCAATGGTCCGTGGTTCAGAGAAGCCGTTAGCATTGCTCGGGATCATCCGGATTTTGATTTGGGCGTTCATTTAACCTTGACGGCGGAGTATCCCAGCTATCGTTGGCCGGCCTTGAGTTCAAGAGACCCAGAGACCGGGTTGTTAGATGATCAAGGCTACCTGTGGGCAACCCGTGAGGACGCGATTCGCCATGTCTCGGTTGAGGCGGCAGCGGGAGAAATGCGGGCCCAAATAGAGACAGCGTTAGAAGCCGGTATTGACGTAACGCACATCGATACTCACATGGGCTCTGTAGTGCATCCTAAGTTTCTCGCGTCATATTTAGGATTGGCTAAAGAGTTCGGGGTGCCTGCTTTCTTACCGAGGATTACCCGCGAACGGTTAGTCGACCTGGGCGAAGGGCCTATGGCTGAGGCTTTTACCGAGGCGTTGTCGTTGGTAGAAGCGGATAAAGTTCCAACCCTAGACGAGATATTGATCGAAACGTTGGTGCCGATGGCAGATAAGCGAACTTTTTATCGGGAGATGATTCAAGGGGTTGGCCCGGGTCTGACCCATCTTTTGTTTCACCCTGCAGTTGATGGTGAAGAGTTATCAGCGATTGCTGATACACACCAGTCTCGGCACGCGGATTATGAAGCGTTTAAGACCAAAGACCTTGCAGACTTAGCCGTCGCAGAGGGAATCCACTTGATTGGTTATCGAGCGTTAAAGTCGTACTTGTCCTGAGGGTGGCAGATTGGGAGAGACGACGGTGAGTCCGGAGTTGGTGGAGACCAAGCTAGCCTGGTCAGAACAAACGCTATCCTTGGCCGAAGTTTGCCAGCGTCTGAGCCACTGGGATGAAAACACCTTACTGCCTAACCCGCATTTAGAGCCGCCGGTCTCAATTGAGAAACGAGGTCGTGCAGGGCGAGCCTCAGTCAGTATCATACTCGCTGAAAGACCCTCGCTTTCGGTGATTGTCACTCGAAGGAGTCAAAACATTCGCTTTGCCGGTCAGATTTGCTTTCCCGGCGGGCGTCGCAATCCTGAGGATAGTTCCTTGATGGCAACGGCTCTTCGAGAAACCTACGAAGAAATCGGCCTAGAGAGGGAGGCTTTAAGTTATCTAGGCTGTCTGGGGACCTACTACACCCAAACAGGCTATATTTTATCGCCCCAAGTATTTTTGGCTGCCCCTGATGTAAGCTTAAAAGCCGACCCATCAGAGGTCGCAGAAATCTATTGGCTGCCGCTAGCGGAGCTTCAGCGGAAACACCACTATCGATTGCTCAGACGCAGTGACCGCCAGGCGAATTTTCAGTTTGTTGGGGCAGGCGTTCAGATCGGTGGGCCGACCGTCTCTCTGATCATGCATTTACTGAGGTGTATCAGCCCTTAAAGCTCAGGCGTGATCGCAATCGGTCTCTCGACAAATTTTGAAGTTCCGCAGGTGAGCAATCGCAAGGATCAGGCCGGCGAGGATTGTCAGTAAGCGTTCGACCATCGGATCAAAGTAGGTGTGGCCAGAAAGACCCGTGGCAATCAAAATCCCTAAGCCTAAAACACCAAGAACGACGATAGTTTTGTCTTTGTGTTGCCAGCAACCGATGCTCAGCGCGACTAGGCTAATTGGGACGATGAACCATAGCAAAATCGCATGGAAACTGTGCTCATCCAGCATCCCAATTTGGGTCATCGGCGCAAGGGTTAACAAAATCGGTAGGGCAAGGCAGTGCAGTAAACAGGTCGCGGACAAGAAAACGCCGAGCCGATCGAGCTGTGGACTGAGTTGACTGAAAGTGATTCGTTTCATAAGCGCGGTTTTATACCATAAAAATGTCGGATAACAAGGGCGGCGATCGATTAAACTTTTTTTCGCACCGCCGAGTCAGCCTAAGCATCCAGAATATGGTAGCCGAAGCCCCGTCAGCTGGTTGCTGCTTTAACGTCGACGGGGATCCCAGTCATAAACGATTGGTTGCTAAAAGGTTCAAAACTATCAGGACCTGAGGGTAACAATTCGTTCGCATTTACGCCGGGGTAGGTCGCAGCCGTGCGAAGCGCAGAGTTTTGATGACCCCAACCATGGGTTAGTGCCACCACGCCTTGCCGCAAAGTCGGGTCAAAAGCGATACGAGTCGTAACCTGCCCAAATTCGTTGAACACAGAAATCCTAGCGCCATCGGTGAGTTGCCTCTTTTCAGCATCGCTAGGGTGGATGTAGAGTGGATTGTCCTGTTGTTGAGGCCGCTTTAAGCTTTCCACGTTGTGAAACCAGCTATTCAGCATGTAGTTGGTGCGGCGACTGATGAGTTTGAGTTGATCGTCTGATTCTGCTGCCATCGCTTTAAAGAGCGCCAAAGAACGGGTTCGGGCCTCAGCCATGCTATCCGGACAACAATCAATCAGAGCAGACTCGGTCTGAATCACGGATTCGAAAAAAGCCTCTGGTTTGGCGGATTCCAATACTTTCACGGGCACAGCTGCGGCGCTTAGCGCGTCAATACTGGTGTCAGAAGCGCCAAGCATGTGGTTTAAGCGGGCGAAAGGATCAGGTAAGTCTTCATCGCTCAGCGGTCGCTGCTGATAGGCAAACTCCAGCTCGGTGAGGATTTGCCATTCTGGCTTTCGTTCAAAAGCAGGGGGTACCAACGCCTCGGTATATTGCACAAAGGGCTCGTGCTGCAGTCCGAGTCCAGCTAAATTGATGTCTGCCCGTTCGAGCATGTCAGTCGCAGGTAGCACGATGTCAGCATAAGCGCTGGTCGCATTGGGATAGATGTCGATGACCACCAAAAACTCTAACGCCTCAAAGGCTGAGCGAAGTCGCTGACTATTGCCCATGGACAGCAATGGGTTGCCTGATATGACAACCAAGCCGCGGATGGGGTCTGGATCATCCAAGATCATATCGGCGAGCAGATTACCGGGTAGCTGACCCCGGATGGTTCGCACCTGTCCAAAGGCTGTCTCCTGATAATGAGGGCTCTGGCCTCGGGTAGCGCCTGCCTTTGCGGCTGGGTAAAAGCCTCTGGCATAGCGGTTGCCTCCGGGTCGGCCCAGATTACCCGTGATAAAACTAAGCATATATAAGAGCCAATAAGCGGTGGCGCCCTGACGCCCCATGTTGACGCCCGTGGACATGTAGACAGAGGCCCGGTCCACCGAAGCAAAATCCTTTGCCAGATCTCGAATGACCGTTGCTTCAATACCCACCGTTTCGGCAACCTGCTCTGCTGGAAATTGGGCCACATAGGCCCTAAGTGCCTCGACGTTGGCGCCACTGTTTTGAAGCACTTCGTGGTCTACCAAATCCTTGGCGAAGCAGTGCTCGATGAGTGCGGCCAAAAGATAAACGTCAGTATCCGGTTTGATTTGAACCAACTCGCCAAGGCCTTTGACGGATTCGGTCTCCCTGGGGTCCACGAATACCAGCCGAGCACCGCGTTTTTTAGCTGCTCTGAGCTGACCAATGGGGTCGGCAATTGAGACAAAGCTCATATGCGAGACCCGTGGATTAGCGCCTAGAATCAATAACAAATCCGACTCATTGATATCGGGAATAGGATGGATCGTGCTTGAGCCAAACATCGCCTCAGAGGCCGCGAATTTGTTGGCGCAGTCCTGGGTGCCTGAGCCAAAATTTCGCCTGCAGCCAATGGCTCTGACAAATGAGCCAATGGCAGGTCCAGCGGTTGAGTTAAAGGCAAGTGGATTGCCGGTATACACCGCGATCGATTGGTCGCCATGCAGCGCTTGTAATGCTCGAATCTGGTTGCCGACAGCTTGTGTGGCATCAGACCAAGAGACCCGAGAGAACGAACCATCGACCTTTGCCAAAGGCCACTTTAGCCGATCAGGATCTTTATGAATATCCAGCACCGCGAGTCCTTTGTGGCAGGCAAAGCCTTGGGTTACGGGATGATCTTTGTCGGGTTTTAAGCTTTGAATTTCCTCGTTTTCGATAGAGGCCACAAGGCCGCAGCTAGGTTCGCAAACGCGACAAAAGGTTTTTTTGTTCATAACGGCAGGGTCCTGGGTAAGGCGATGCGACTTGGTTTCCCTGAGTAAAGCCTTTAGCATCGAGGATTTCAAGATCTTGGAGACATTGATGTTTAATCATGAAACGGTGGTTGTCACCGGTGCCGCCGGCGGATTAGGACGAGCAGTAACGCATTACTTCCTGAGGGGTGGCGCCAAGGTGGTTGCCATCGACTATTCAGAGACTTTGCTGGAAGAGGCCTTCCCCGAGGCTGATAGTCGTTGTCAGCCCATCGCATGTGATCTCACAGATCGATCGGATTGCCTAAGCCTGACCAGCAGGCTCTTGGACAATGACGGGCAGGTATCTGTTCTGTGTAATATCGCTGGCGGATTTCAAATGGGTGAGGCCGTCTACGATATTCAAGATGCTGCTTGGGATTTCTTGTTTAATCTAAATACTAAGTCTGTCATCTATATGACTCAAAAATTAGTGCCAGCAATGGTTGCCCGTGGTCGGGGTAAGGTGATTAACGTTGGCGCAGCTGCGGCAATCCAAGGGCAAGCGTATATGGGCGCTTATTTGGCTTCGAAGTCGGCAACGATTAGGCTGACCGAAAGTCTCTCCGAGGAGGTCAAGGCATCAGGGGTGAATGTCAATTGTGTTATGCCCGGTGTCATTGATACCCCTAGGAATCGTTCGGATATGCCAGATGCAGATTTTTCGACTTGGGTGCCACCTGAAAAGCTCGCTGAGGTGATTGGGTTTTTAGCTTCGGATGCCGCCAGTGCAATTCATGGGGCGTCGGTTCCGGTCAGAGGCTTAAGTTAAATGTCGGAAATTAAGTCTTGGTCCAAGGTTGGTCGGAAAACCCTCGTTGATCTAAAAATATTATCGGTCGCTGAAGTCAGCGCCGTATCGCCAAAAACCGGGCAAACACATCCTTTTTACGTGTTCGAGAGTGTTGACTGGGTGAACGTTTTACCGATCACTGTCGATCAGCAAGTAGTATTTGTACGCCAGTATCGGCATGGCAGTGCGGCAATATCTTTAGAAATACCGGGTGGTATGGTGGATCCGGGAGAATTACCCGCGGTGGCCGCTGCTAGGGAATGTCTAGAGGAATCTGGCTTTGAGGCTAATGACCTGAAGTCGCTTGGGGTTCTGAATCCCAATCCTGCAATTTTTAATAATCGGTTGCACACCTTTGTTGCTGAGAACGTCAAACCGATTCGCGCAATCCAGAATACGGCCACCGAGGAAACGGAAGTCGTCTTGGTACCAGTCGCTGAGTTGAGTGCTCGTCTGCTATCAGGAGAGATCGATCACGCGTTGGTTGCTGCGACTTTGTGGCGTTACTTGCATCAGCGTGCGCTGGCTTAAAGGACAAGTCGGGTCGCGATGGGTAAAGCGCGATTGATGAGTTTCGCTCTAGCGCTAAAGTAACGAACGGCATCGATTGCGGGATATCGAGACTCCTCCCAAGTGGAGAAGTCTTGATACCAGGTAATCAGTACTGCCGTTTCCTCAGTCTCGGCGTTGGTCTGCCGAAAAAGCGCTTTAACCTCAGTGGCAAAATCGGTTTCAAAGGTTTCCCACGCTAATCCGGATAATCGAACCACCTCGTCGACATGGTCGCCCGGAAGGGTCCAGAATCTGAACACGTAGACGCCGTCTTGAGTAAATGGCTGATGATGTTGTGGTCTTAAGGTGGCGCTCAGGTCGTGTTGTGCGACGACCTCAAAATTCTCGGGAAGCTTGATTCGATTGCCCGTAGAGAGCACTAGGACGAAAAAATCGGTATTCGGCAAGCCAAGTAGTCCCTTGAACAACCCGATCAGCGTTCCGTCAAAGTCAGAGAGTGCGGTTTGCAAAGCCGCAACGGGCTCGGCATTGGACACGTTGCGAACTTGGTAGAGGTGGTATTGTCGCAAAAGGACTTTCCTTGGCATCAAGCTTGATGCGAGGGTTTAATTACTCACAAGCTCAATTTGTAGTTGCTCGAGATCGTTCGCCGTAATTAATTGCTGAATGTCTGACACATAAGCCTCGCCGCGGCTCGAGTAAGCGACAAGACCTTCCGCCAGCAGCACGCCGCGTAGAGGCGCATCGAGATCGCGCAAGGTCTGGCGTAAATCTCTTAGAGGCAAATAAGCCCGATGGGTATTGATATTGAGCAGGTAGGCTTCGATGTTTTCAAACACGGTATCAAAAGCTTTGACTTCGTGATTTCGTCCAGCGTCTCGATGAAGCGGACGCAACCCACAGCCCTTTTGATAGCACCACATGCCAAAATAATTATTCGCGTCCATAGCAAAGCGAGAGGTGCCCCAACCACTTTCGTTCGCCGCTTGGGCTAGCACTAAAGAGATTGGTAAAATATCGACCCTTGCCAGCAAGGCTTGTAGTCGCTCAAGGCTGATAGAGGTCCCTTCGGCATTAAGCTTATATCTTCGCGACAGTTTATTGACCAATTGAGCTTGCGCTGGAGTCGGCAGATTACCGGCGATCAGGCTATCTTCAAGTAACAACAATTGTGCTCGATCCCGCACAATGCGCTCGTTGGCAGCGTGTACTTGTGGCGTGAGATATCCGAAGAACGCGGCCTTCTTTTTAGCAACGTCCACCATTTCTTTGAAAGCGGGTTTGGGCCCGACCTGGGGGATTGCCAAGTCTTCGAGAGGATGTTGCCAGGCAGTGTTGGCGAGCACAGATGAAGGCAATAGAATCAGCCAAAGGCAGAGTAGTCCACGCATGTTGAGTGGTCCTTTTGAGTTTGAGCGAGGGATATTATTCATTATTTCTTCATTTTCAAGTCATTTTTAATCATTTTTTCCGGCGACACCAGCCAATTTTCGGTAATATTGAGTGGTCGAAATGGTCGGTAGCAGTAGCCGGTTAGCTTTAGAAGCGATCAATGGGACCTGTTTATGGCGCAGCGTCAAAAAATTTTAGTGCTCTATCTAGCAACCTCGGCGTTAGATACCGCGGTGATCGGCTGGGCGCAGTACGATGGCTTGGGAGGCACTTCGATGACCGGAGATGAGCGTAGTCCGCCCTACAAGACTGGGGTTGCGGCCCTGGAGGATGGTTGGCGCTTATTTCAGGCATCGCCCTTGTTACCCCATCCACCGGGAATAGAGTTCCAAACGAGCTATCTAAAGTATGAATTCTGGTTCGAACAGTGGATAACCTTGCCAGACCCAGAAACTGTTGGCACCGCAGGCGGCGCGTCCAGGCGTGCTGAGGCTGAGATGACGAGTTCATGAAGCTAACATCGGCTCAGATGGCCGAGTTCGTCGCGGCAGGCGTTCTAGGTTTTGAAGGTTTGGTGCCCGATGCCTTGAACCGACGGTTTATCGACGAGGCTGAGCAGGTGCTGACCCCAAAACCCGCTTCAATAACGGAGGCCTATCGCTTGCTATTGCCCAGCGAAGTCCTTCCTAAGGTCTCGCCGGGCGTATCTTTTGGGGCTGCTTTCAGGGACGGCCATATCCTGAAAGAAATATTTAGTCTTCCGAAGGTGGCGGGACTCATTGATAGTTTGGTCGGCCCAGATGCTCGTTTCGATCACCACTTCTTACACTTAACGCTAGGTCAGGGTATCGGTGATCCCCGGACAGTTCGCGCCCAGCACAATCACCAAGATTCGACGATAGATCCTCGGCAAGCTTTCGATATTCAACTTTTTTACTTTCCTCAGGCCGTGACTTTTGAGATGGGTGGGACTAGGTACATCCCAGGTTCGCACCTGCGCGTTGTCAGTGAGGCAGCAATCGCCCGCTACCAGAATCTTCTGGGTCAACGACAGATAGTCTGTCCGGCAGGCAGCATCTATTGCTTTCATATGGGTGTCTGGCACGGGGCTGGGGCAAACCGATCGGCTGACCATCGCTTATTATACAAAATACGCCTGGCGCCAAATGGTCCTCAGGTCAGGCTATGGAACGATGAGGACCTCTCTCTTGAGTCCGATGCAAGCCGACCAATTTTTTGGAGCGATAATCTCCGACAAGACCCGGTTGCCGAGCGTCTTATGCGCCTTGAGCCTTGGTACGAGGCGGATACTGGCCGGCTAGAACTCATCAATAGAATAAAGCTCTGGCGTTATTTGACGGGATCTCCTCAAGCGGATATCGATTATTGGATGACCCGGATTGAAAATGAGCAAGCGTAACCTTTGGTGTTAAAGCGAACGTCGGCGACTGACTATTGCGGTTTTAATCGCACCCAACCGGTTTCGATATTATCTGCAGCTTCACAATAGCCAGGCTCACCTGGCAGCAATAAATCGCGGCTGTCAGGGTCGACTCTAATACGATCATAATCGGCTGAGGCAGCGAGTCCATTTAAAATGTCCTCCGTGTCGGTAAAAGCCGATAAATTTTGGATCATACGAAGGGTTGGGGTCATGATGGCCATCTCCCCTTGCTCAAATTTCTCAAGTATCTCTTGGGGCGTCATCCATGCCGAATCAACCAGCTCTCCTGCATCGTGAGAGGAGCGCTGCGTCGGTGGGCTCACCGCAAGAAAAAACCTAGCGTCGAAACGTTTTGGGGATCCCAGAGGGGTGATCCAGCGTGCAACGGGTTGGATGGCACCGACGTCGGCGATCAAGTTGTGATCCGCTAAAAAGGTTTTAAAAGATAGCGCGCCTTCATTGATTCGGTCTCTTTCGCGCCCATAGAGATCTAGGGAGGATGGCTGAGCGTTTTCTTGGGATGCTTTTGAGTCAGGCTGAGCGAGCAAAATCCCAGCCTCCTCAAAACATTCTCGAATAGCGGCCACGTAGTAGGCTCTGTGGCTTGCTGCATCGGCTTCCGGTAGGTCGCCAGGATAGACGGTTTCGACCTTTCCAATCGTGGGTATTTCTGCATCCTCTGGGTCAACCGCTCCCCCGGGGAATACCCACATACCTCCAGCAAATACTGTATTGGCATGGCGCCGCATCATAAGAACTTTAAGCGCTGGCGTATCGCTGACAAGCAGTACTGTGGCGGCAGGTCTAATCGGAACCAGATCTGGATCAAAGTCGGTCACGTTTGGTTACCTCTTGTAAGCTAAACATTGGTTTTTTTTTCAGGCGGTCAGGCGGATCTAAAATTGGTCTTCAGTAACCGGTGCCCGTTGATGATTAAACCCTAGACGATGATGAAATTCATCTTGCGCCGCGCGTCGCCCGCGAAAATGGCGGTCTTGAGATGCATTACAGCCATGCTATGACGAATTAATGATCTCATCGAGTCCAGACGCCGGCGGGTTCTTCTGGCTCATTCGCCGCCGTAATATGGGTGAAATTCACACCGGATAGTAGGGTTTGAGGTAGCGCCCGGTATCGCTTTCCTTGCATCTGGATACTGCCCTAGGCGTTCCTTGGGTGATTAATTGACCGCCTAGGGGGCCCCCTGATGGACCTAAATCAATGATCCAATCGGAAGTTCGGATCACATCTAAATTGTGCTCGATAACCACGACAGAGTTCCCGGCCTCGATTAAGCGGTTTAGCACAGTAAGCAGCTTTCTAACATCATCAAAATGCAGGCCTGTAGTTGGTTCATCGAGAATATAGAAGGTCTTGCCAGTAGCGAGTTTAGACAATTCTCTGGCCAACTTGATGCGCTGCGCTTCACCGCCAGACAAGGTTGATGATGGCTGTCCAAGTGCCAAATAATCTAGGCCCACATCCACTAGTAGTTGCAGTTGGTTGACAATTTTTGGGTGCTCAGAAAAATGCCGAACGGCATCGGCGATCGTCATAGCAAGAATGTCCGCGATGGACTTTCCTTTATACTTAACCTCAAGGGTTGCTTCATTGAAGCGACTGCCGTCACAAGCCTCACATTTAACATACACATCGGATAAGAAATGCATTTCAATTTTTCGGACGCCATCACCCTGACAGGATTCGCAGCGCCCCCCCTTGACGTTGAACGAAAAGCGTCCTGGGCTGTACCCTCTGACCCTAGCCTCAGGTAGAAGCGCGAAAAATTTCCGAATTTCATCGAAAACTTTGATGTAGGTAACCGGGTTACTTCTCGGAGTTCGGCCAATGGGCTTTTGGTCAATAGCGACAACTTTGTCAATCTGGTCAAGCCCACTAATCGATTGATGTTTGCCTATTTTTGCCTGGCTGCCATGAAAATGCCGGGCCATAGCCGGATATAAAATATCGTTAACCAGCGTAGACTTGCCGGCTCCAGAAACCCCAGTGACTGCGACAAGCATACCCAGGGGGAAGCTTACCGTTAGGTCCTTCAGATTATTTTCGCGCGCGCCTTTGACTTCAATCATGCCACTGGCAACTCTAGGGACTTCTCGTATCGGGATAGATTTCCGCCCTGCCAAGTAATCACCGGTTAGTGACTTTCTGTTCTTCAGCAGCGCTTTGGGACTGCCGGCGTGAATCACGCCGCCGCCCTGGGTGCCGGCGCCGGGGCCGAAGTCGATGACATGATCAGCCGCACGAATAGTATCTTCATCATGTTCGACAACAATGACTGTGTTACCAATGTCTCGCATTTTTAACAGAGTGTTTAGCAGTCGCTCATTGTCTCGTTGGTGAAGGCCGATACTGGGTTCATCCAAGATATAGATGACGCCAGAAAGTTCAGAGCCTACTTGACTCGCCAATCGGATACGCTGGGACTCGCCGCCTGAAAGCGTGGGCCCAAGTCGGTTTAGCGATAAGTAAGACAATCCCACAGCGTTTAAAAATCCTAACCGGCCTTTGATTTCTTTAAGCAATTCCTGCGCGATTTCCGCATCAGCACCCTTTAAGGCGATTTGTTCAAAAAAACCCAAAGCTTCCTCGATGGTCATCGCAGATACTTCGATTAGGCTTCGCCCAGCGACTTTGACAGCGGCAGATTCTTCGCGCAACCGGTCTCCCTGACAGACATCGCAGGGGGTATTGGCGAGAAATTGCGCATACCAGCGCTTCATGCCCTCCGAACGCGTGTTCCTGAAACGCCGCATCAGTCGGTTAAGTAAGCCCTCGTAACGCGAGTTGCTGGTTCCATGAGAGCCCCAGTTGATCTTGTAGCGTTTATCCCCAGTGCCATAAAAAATGGTTTTACGCTGTGCAGCGGTTAACTTCTTAAAGGGCTTGGTCATGGGGATTTTTAAATATTGAAACATTTGACGATGGAACAAAGCGCTGATGGACCGGCTCTCGTCGTCGATTCGGCCAACAGGTTTGAGCGCGCCGTCACGAATGGATAACTGATCGTCTGGAATAATCAGGTCGGGATCAAAGGCAACTTGGGTGCCGAGACCGTTACAAGCTAAACACATGCCCTGTGGGCTGTTAAATGAAAATGACTGGGGCGACAGCGCCGGGAAAGAAATCCCGCATGGCGCACAAGCTAGGTGCTCCGAAAATATTCGATCTTGATCGCCAATTTGTGCCAGTAAAATGCCCCCGCCCATACGCAGCGTTTGCTCTACGCTTTCGGTGAGACGGTCTTTGACGTCAGGACGAATCACCAGCCGATCGGTTATCAGCTCAACGGTATGTTTTTTTCGTTTATCAAATGACGTGATTTCGTCTAAGCGCTGAATACTGCCGTTGACTCGTAACCGCACAAAACCTTGGGCCCGAGCTGAATCAATCAGCTCTCGGTGCTCACCTTTGCGATTAACCAGTAGTGATTGCATTAAATTAACGCGCGTGCCTTCTGGCGCCTTCATGAGTTCTAGAACGATTTTCTCAGCGGTTTGCCCTGCAACGGGTTTTTGACACTGATGACAATGCTGATGCCCAACCCGGGCAAACAAAACCCTTAAATAGTCAGAGATTTCCGTGATCGTGCCAACGGTCGATCTGGGGTTTCGGCTGGTGGTTTTCTGTTCAATTGAAATGGTTGGCGAGAGTCCTCGGATGGTATCGTATTTAGGCTTTTCCATTTGACCTAAAAATTGTCGCGCATAGGCCGAGAGCGATTCAACATATCGTCGCTGCCCCTCAGCATAGAGGGTATCAAAGGCAAGAGAAGATTTCCCTGACCCTGAAACGCCGGTCAGGACAACCATTTTCCGTTTCGGAATCTTAACCTCGATATTCTTAAGGTTGTGCTCTCGGGCACCTTTAATAAGAATGTGGTCGAGTTCTTCAGATGCTGTTTTCATGGAAATCCTTGGCCCAAAATTTAAGTTTGCTGTGCGCGACCGTTGTATAAATTGGTATACGCTCAAAGTCTTCATCTAGCGGACAATGGGCCTTCTGCTTTTGTCTCTGTCTGCTTTCGTCGCTGCCTGCTTTCTTTGAGGCACCGTCAAAAGCCTGCGCGTGACGACCCAATAAACCGGGCCGATGATCGATTTAATCCGGTGGTCTCATCAATCCGCTAGCATCACCGGCGTGTCGATGCCTTGGTGCAGCTCGATCTCATGGACGGCTATCAACTCAAAGTCCTTGGTGTCAGCGCCCGGGAAAGACCCTCGCTAGAGTCAAGATCTCCGACGAGAATTAAGAAGCGATTGTTTCAAAGGCTGCGCCCGATGACAATGGGGTAGCGGCGCTAGCGAACCAGGTACTATTTTCGTGGTTAAATAAGGTGCCTACCCCGAACAAAAGTTACCAAGGACGTCTCATGTCAAAGACTGTTACCTCTGCTTGCTTGATTATTATCGGCAACGAAATCCTATCTGGGCGAACCCAGGATACAAATTTAGCGCATCTGAGCGGCGTACTAAACGAGCTAGGTATCCGCATGTTGGAAGCCAGAGTGATACCCGATATCGAATCAACCATTGTTGACACGGTTAATCAGTGTCGAAACCGATTTGATTATGTGTTCACTACCGGCGGCATTGGGCCGACTCATGACGATATTACTGCCGATAGCCTTGCAAAGGCGTTTGGCGTTGAAATCGAGGAGCATCCTGAGGTTGCGGCACTCATCAAGCAAAGGCCTGCCACGCCTGAGGTTATGGCTTCCCGGCTGCGCATGGCGAGGATTCCTGTGGGTGCAACGCTCATTGAAAACCCCACCGGGGGGCCGCCGGGGTTTCAATTGGGGAATGTGTTTGTCATGGCAGGCGTACCTATGGTGATGCAAGCGATGGCGAGTACCTTCGATCGCAATCGGCTGCCAGGAGGCGAACCTGTGCGGTCGCTGACGGTGGGGGCTTTTTTAGGCGAGAGCCAGGTGGCAGAAGCATTATCTGAGATTCAAAGTAGATATCCGGAGATTGATCTAGGCTCCTATCCTTTTTACCGGCCCGATGGTTATGGCACGAATTTGGTGATGCGAGGTACCGAAGAGGATGACCTTAAAGCGATGGCGGAGGCGGTGACCGATATGATTAGCAGTTTTGGTGCAACACCGTATCCCGGCGGCGCACCAGCGGCAATACAGGACGATTAGCAAAGGATGTCGAGTGCTATCCCGAATAGTAGGGGTATCAGCGGGATGAGATTCAATGACTGACTCGCGCATCGAGCAACAAGGATAGGCATTTAAGGAGTGTAGGTTATGGAGATTACAGAAGTCGCCAGCGGATTAGGGTTCCCAGAGGGACCGGTCGCTCTTGATGACGGGTCTGTACTGGTCGTTGAGATTCAAAATGGCACCTTGACTCGAGTGGCAGCGAATGGCGAGAAAACCTTAGTGGCAGATCTAGGTGGTGGTCCTAATGGCGCAGCAATGGGCCCAGATGGGTATTGTTATGTATGCAATAACGGAGGATTTGAATGGCATCGCGGTCGAGATGGTCGTGTTTTTCCGGGTAATCAACCGGCAGACTACAGTGGTGGTCGGATCGAACGGGTGAATATCCAGACCGGGGCAGTTGAAAGGCTGTATGAGACCTGCGAGGGCGAGCCTTTAAAGGGGCCGAACGATTTAGTCTTCGATCGGGAAGGAGGATTTTGGTTCACCGATCATGGTAAAACCCGAGCCCGAGACCGTGACCGGACAGGCGTTTTTTATGCCAAAGCAGACGGGAGCCAGATTGTCGAGGCGATTTTTCCCCTGGAAGGTCCCAATGGGATAGGGCTTTCCCCAGACGAGACGGAGCTATACGTGGCTGAAACACCGACTGGACGAGTCTGGGCTTATTCCTTAGCTGAACCGGGTGTGATTGATAGCAACCAACCTCGTCGAATGTTGGCTCAAAAACCAGGGTTTCACATGTTTGATTCGTTGGCGGTTGATGCTACTGGGGGGGTCTGTGTTGCGACGCTGATTACAGGAGGTATCACAGTACACGCCCCCGATGGGTCTGGGACGACCTTCTATCCAATGCCGGACGTGTTGACGACGAATATTGCCTTTGGCGGCGACAATTTGACAGATGCCTACATTACGCTGTCGACCACTGGGCGGTTGATTAAGGTAAGTTGGCCGACCCCGGGATTGCGACTAAATTTTCAGATTTGACCGGCCGAAAGTTGGGCTTTTGCCGCTAGCGAAAAAGCGTTGCGCAGCGCTTGATAAGTCGTTAGCATGCGGCGCTTTTAGGGGGCGTAATGATTGCCGGTTGGAGAGAATTTGTCACGCTACCTGATTTGCAGACGCCTGTGATGAGAGCAAAATTAGACACTGGAGCGTTGACCTCTTGTCTTGATGCGCGATCAATAGAAGCGTTCTGGCATGAGGGGGTCGAATGGGTGCAGTTCAATTTGGCGACTTCTCGTAACAAGCCTTCCCCAGAGGTGCTGTGCCGCCAACCGATTTTAGAGCGTCGAGACGTGCGAGACTCTGGCGGTCATCAGTCGCAGCGCATTGTGATCAAGGCAACGTTACAGCTGGGCGATCAAAGCTGTCTGACCGAATTTACCTTAGCCGATCGGCAGGCAATGCAGTATCGGGTGTTATTGGGGCGACGAACATTAACGCAACTAAATTTGATGGTCGATGCAAAATCTCCTTATCGTTTGACCAGGCCTAGAACAGAGTTCGAGATCTTTAATCCAACCAATGAGGAGTCCAAGACCTCATGAGAATCGCCTTATTGTCCAGAAACCGTAACCTTTACTCGACTCGCCGCTTGATTGAAGCTGCCGAATCAAGGGGTCACGATGTAAAAGTTTTAGATGTCTTACGGTGTTATATGAACATCACATCGCATCGACCGTCGATTCATTTTAAGGGTGAAGAGATGACCGGGTTTGATGCAGTGATTCCAAGAATCGGGGCATCCGTGACTTTTTACGGTACTGCGGTCTCCCGGCAGTTTGAAATGATGGGGGTTTATCCGCTGAATGAGTCGGTCGCGATCAGCCGGTCGCGTGACAAGCTCCGATCGATGCAGTTGTTGTCCCGTCGAGGGATCGGTTTACCCGTAACGGGGTTTGCCAACAAACCTGATGATATTGCCGATTTAATCAAGATGGTCGGCGGCGCGCCGCTGGTGATAAAGCTGCTTCAGGGTACCCAGGGCATCGGCGTGGTCCTTGCTGAAACGCGCAAAGCAGCTGAAAGCGTGATCCAATCTTTTTTCGGGTTGAATGTGTCGGTGTTGGTACAAGAATACATAGGCGAAGCCGGGGGTGCTGATATCCGCTGTTTCGTGATCGGCGACAAAGTGGTCGCCGCTATGAAGCGACAAGCCAAAGAAGGAGAGTTTCGATCGAATATTCACCGCGGCGGCACAGCCAGTCTAATAAGGATAACCCCGGAAGAGCGTTCAACGGCTGTGCGTGCTGCTAAAACAATGGGTTTGAATGTGTGCGGGGTCGACATTTTGCGATCCAATCATGGGCCTGTTGTGATGGAAGTAAATTCCTCCCCGGGACTCGAAGCGATTGAGGTGGCCACCAAAAAGGATGTGGCTTCAATGATCATTAGCTTTCTTGAAACTAAAGCCAAAAAAGGCGCTACCAAAACCCGGGGCCACGGCTAGGGTTCAGAGATCAGTCGGTTGTAAAACGAACACTCAGGGCGAATGGGCTTGGGTTGTGCCTCGGATGCTCGAGCGTAATGAGTCGAAAAGACGTTTTCCTGAAAGCGTTCTTACCAAATCGCGCAAGCCAGGCACGGTCGGCCTCTAGTTCAGAAATTTTAGCGTTGATATCGCTACAAGCCATTTTGGCTAGACACTTTGGTGGGGTCGAGCGTGGGCGATTCTGGGTGCATGGTACTTTTAACAGGCGCTGGCTTGTTATCCTCAAATTGTGCAATCTCGGCGTCTTCAGCGCTCAGCACGATGGCTTCTTGGGTTGTTACCGGAACATCTTGGTAAGGCATAAAGTGGGCTTGAGTGGCAGGGACTGTTCTTGTCCTTAAGAACGTGATGATGGCAAACGGAGTGAGGGTAAGCAGGGCGATGAAATAAAGGCCATAATTAGAGACTAGTAAAGTTGCTGACAGTAGTGATGGCCCAATGACCGACCCGAGTGAGTAGGTGAGTAAAATGACGCTGCCGGTCTCAACCGGTGAGAGCTTTGAGTTGTCATTAGCATGGGCTAATGAAATGCTGTAGAGCGGCAGGGTCATCGCGCCAAAGAAAAACATAATGACGTAAAAGTAAGCGGCTGACTCAACCTCAAATAAAACGGTAATGAAAGCGATGAAGCTGGCGCCCGCGCTAAGGCCTGCAAGGACAAGTCGACGGTCAAGTCGGTCGGAGAATCGGCCGACTGGAAATTGAAATAGGGCCCCGCCGACGAGGGTGATCGCTAGAAAGAAGCTGATTTCGAGCGCCTCAAAACCTAGAGCTTTACCAATGATAGGGCCAAGCGATAAAAAACCTGAGGTTATGAGGCCGCTGATAAATGTGCTGTAGAGTGCGACCTTAGAGTCCCGATAGACCGTCTTAAATTTAAAGGAAACCTGATGAAGTGGCGCCGGTGCTGGGGTCTTGGTAAGGCCGATAGGGATCGCGCTTAATAAAATGAGCATAGCGCCTACAATCAAAAGCTGCATGTGACTAAGGTCCAAGCTGATTGAGAGCTGGCCGAGACTGATGGCGATCAGAGTAATTACTGAATAGACCGACAATACGCGCCCTCTATTCTCGACGGTAGCTGACTCGTTCAGCCAGGACTCAATAATCATATAAAGTCCAGCGAAACAAACGCCTGACAGGCATCGAGCGCTCACCCAGAGCAGGGATTGACCGCCCAGACCGAGGGTAAGCAGTGCCAGTGTTGCAAGGGAAATTAACACTAAGAAAACTCTGATGTGACCAACAGATCGAATCAGGTGCGGGATGCCCAGGCAGCCGATGATGAAACCCAGAAAATAAGCAGAGCCTTGGTAGCCAATTTGAAGCTCAGAAAACCCGAGTTTAAGACCAAAGAGTGGGCCCAAAGTGAGTTGGAGCCCGTGACCCATTAAAAGGATTGCCGTGCTCAACAAGAGTGGAAAAATAGCAGATAATATTCGTGACACTTTGGCGCTCCAAAATCGCGCGCATAGTAGGGCCGTTGCACATAAAATGCTAGCGTTTATGACATTAAAATAAGGAATTTTTCAGTGACATCAGACTTGGAGCAAAGCCTGGTTTTCGGGTTGGCGCTGGATGGCTCGGGGAGCGAGCTCGAGCCGGAGGCGGTGCTTGAACGGCGACCTATTTGGTGTCACTTCGACGGCAGTCAAAGTGGGTCGACCGCCGCTTTGGCGGCGATGGGTCTGGAGTCCAGGGTTGTTGAGAGACTGATGGCTGATGAAACTCGGCCAATGATGACCGTATTGGATTCGGGCCTTTTGCTGACATTGCGAGGCATCAACTTAAATGCGGATCGTGATCCGGTGGACATGGTGTCCTTGCGCCTTTGGATGGACAATAACGTGATTGTCACCGTCAGACTTCAGGTTTTGGCATCAGTTCAACAGGTTCGCCGAGATTTGCTGAGCGAGTCATCGGCGAGTCGCCCCCAACGAGTCTTAACCAAAATTTTAGTCGCCTTGGCAGATCGAGTGTCTGCTTACCTAGAGACTCTGACGATCGCCACCGATGCGCTTGAGGAAACGCTTTTGGAAGCGGTTCAATCCCCGGATCTCGCCGAGGTTGCAGAACTCAGGCGGCGTATCGCATCGGTCCGTCGATTCGTCAGTCCCCAACGAGATGCCCTGCACGAGCTCGCTCGTCGCAAGCTCCCCTGGCTCAGTGCTGACGAGATCGATCGAGTGAGCATTGAGGCGGATCGGTTTGCTCGTTATGTTGAAGATCTAGATCTAGTCAGAGAGCGGGTTATGGTGGTTCAAGAAGGCATCAATCAGCGACTTCAAGAAGATCAGAACAAGCGCCTAAATGCACTTGGCCTATTGGCAGGACTCTTTTTACCTGCAACCTTTTTAACCGGGGTTTTTGGTATGAATGTGGGCGGTCTGCCGGGGGTTGAGTCCCCGAGTGGGTTTTACTGGGTCATCGGTGGCATGTTGTCCTGCAGTTTGGCGCTTTATGCTTGGTTGCGACTCCGGGGTTAGGCGATTTTTTGGGTTGGTTGGGTATCTTCGGTCTATTCTCAGTGAGTGATTTTTCGAGCAATCTACTAAAACTCTGGCTCAAGCGTTTCTGGTTTGTGGGTAACCTGTCTGCAGATTTTAGCGCCCGCTTGGAAGTCCTAGCCTCTGGGCCTGCTCTTTAGGCGCCTCAATTTCGTGAAGCGCCGTTTCCAACAAATCGATCATCCGGGACTCCTGCGCCGTGCCGATCAGGTTTTCGGATTCTTCCGGATCATTTTCGATATCAAATAAATAATGATCATCCGTGCTGCCGCCCAGGCTCCAAAATGGCAGCATGTCGCCGGATTGAAAAGGCTGTCGGATAACAGGAATCTTCGAACCAGGCATATAGTCCAAATAGGCCCTAGCGTCAGGTTCGGGCAGTCGTAGCCCGGGGTAGTAGGGTACCGGCATCGTTGACCAGCGGTTTGACCACATTGACAGCGGAAAATTGTCCCCTACCGGCGCACGGGCATATTTGTAGCGCCCATCTTGGATTTGTACCCAGTTACCGAAAATACCGCCAAGGGCCCAATCTCGGGTGCTCTTCTGGTTTGCCGTTATGGCTGGCAATAAACTCACGCCATGGGTCTTATGATTAGGTGTAACGTCAAAGAGATCCGCAAGCGTTGCGTAAAGGTCAACGTTGGTAGTGAGTTGATTGATGGGTTTTGGTGCTGCTCCGGGATAGGCAATCATCAGCGGCGTGTGTCCAAGAGGTTCGTACTGCATAACTCTTGGCTTACCAAAAATATCCTTTTCACCTAGATAATGACCATGATCAGTACAGAGAATTACCATGGTGTCCTGCCAGTAATTCTCGGTATCAAGTATGTCGAGTACCCGGCCTAACCAGTGGTCGATCATAGACAACTTGGCGCCGTAATTGTTACGAATATGCTTCGCTTGACGTGCAGAAATGACACCATTGGCGATGGTATCGGTTGCATAGGGCGGCCAGATAATGCGCTCATCTGCCCAGTCATCCTCATAAAGGCTGGCCCAGGGTTCTGGCGTATCAAAGGGTTCATGAGGGTCGAACTCGTCGACAAATAACAAGAACGATTCGTGATGTCGGCCATGATCTTTGAGCCAATCTGCCGTTGCCTGCATGGTCTTCGGGCCAGGATAGTCTTGTTCTTCTCTAAAGTACGTTCTTGAAAGATCGTAGGCTGAGGCTTTATCGGGATACTTGGTCGCCGCAGGCATAGTAGGCGCGCCTTGCCAACTAGGGTCAACCCGAGTCCGCCACGGGTCGCTTTCATGGCCCCGCAAATAGTCCCAAGCAAAAAAATCGGTGTGGTAGTTTTCACCGCCAGTTTCGAATAGGTGCGGGTGATCAGTGACCAGCTTAGTTACGATGCCCTGTCGTTTCAGGTCATAGGTAATGGGTCGCTCCCAAAGCTCAACCGAACCCCACGGTTTCCAGAGAAAATCCAAAGCGCCACACAAAATGTCGTGCCTGGCGGGCATGCATGGGAGGGACCCTGTGTAATGATTCGTAAAGACTTGTGATCGCTTTGCTAGACGATCGATGTTGGGGGTTGAAAATTCTTGACCACCGTAACACCCCAACATATGGCGGTTTAAGCTGTCCAGCAGTAAAACAATGGCACGTTGGGGCTTGGGCATGCGGATTCCTTATGTCACGTGGTTGAACTTTAGCCCGGCCTAATGCGAGGCTCAATAATGTTCGTGCTTCGGAGGCCTGCGCGAGGGGTGATCCGAGCGCAGGTGTCGGTCAAGGCACTGTTGGTTGACCCAAGGTGTCGGCACCTTTGAGTAAGGCTTGCACCTGGGTGGTGAAACTCGCTTTAGAAAATGGCTTAGCCAAAAATGCCGTTTTGGATTGGGCCAGATCCTCCTCAGACAGGGCGCCGTGTTTATAGCCTGAGATAAATAAACACGGCAGGTCGGGTTGCTGTTCTCGAATAGATCTTACAAGCAGCGGACCGGTTTTGCCGCTCGCTAACATCACGTCAGAAACAATGAGATCGAAATCATAGTGTTCGAGTGCATGGACCTCTTGTTCAGAGCTGCAGCACGTCACGTCCATGCCTAGACTGCCGAGGAAGAGCGCTACTAAATCGCTAACGCCTTCGTCATCCTCAATTAATAGTGCCTGGCGAATTGCTCTTACTTTTTGACCTTCGGCTTGCATAGATTCTGATGTGGACTTGCCAGGCAGCGAAAGCTTAAGCATCAGGCCGTTGCTGGACAGCGTCGTTTGTATCGAACCATCAAATGCCGTTTTTAGCGCAAACAGTGGGGCAAATTGTTTGGCGACCTTAGCGGCAGAGACTCTGTGCTGAGGGTTATCGATCTGAGATTCCAGAAGATGCGAGTGTTCTAGTCCTTCAAACTCAAAATTTAGCGTAAGTTGATCATGGGTTGTTTTGACCTTGAGGCGGATCTTGCCATCGGCTTTAAGCGCACTATCAGCGGAGATGACAGTTGCTAAAATGCCACGGTCAAAGACGCTCGGATTGCCATCGCAGATAAAACCTCGAGCGGTGTCGGCATCCAATAAAAATCGCTTGTGGCTGAGCAAAAAGAGCAGTGGAGATAGATCCGTCAGCGCCGTAATCGGGGAAAATGATAATTGTTGATCTTCATTTAGATATGCAAGGGCTGTCAGCGGCGCGAGCAGATCAATGACGTGCTCTGTAAATTCCTCGAGCCGAGGGACTGAGGGGCTGACGATGTTTGCGTTGGCTAGGGTTTCACCGAGCAGCGTCGCGTGTCCGCTGATCACGCCCATCGCATTTCGGAGCTCAATAGCCAAGGCTTTAATGGCGGTGGCTATCACCTCATCTGGCCGCTCTTTGACCGAGGTCATAGAACGATCAAACAGTTGAAGGACAACTGCGCCCTCAAGGTCATCGATGAATAACCGTTCCGACACTAGAAAAAATAGTTGTTCGATGCCTGCCAGGTCCGCCGTCACCTCGCCTTGCCAGGCTGGATCCGTGGAAAGCGTCTCCAGCGATAGCGGGCGAGATGCACTGTCTTCGGCTTTTATGTTGAAACGATGCAACCATTCAGCAAGGGAGATACTGCCAAGTTCAGTTTGATCTAGATTGAAGAATTCGAGAAAGGCAGGATTGCTCCAGACGTACTGGAAATGGCGATCGAACACGATTGTGGAGGAGAGGTGTTCAAATCGCTGCTGAAGCATGAGCGTGCGCTTTGTGGTGTTTGCAATTGCTGCGGCTTCGGCCTGGAGTACGCCCTCGGGATAGCCGGTGAAAGCGAGCGTGAAAGGGGCGTTGTCTTGCTGAGCGTTGATGATGACTTCAATAGGGCGCCAACCAAGTTCAGCATGTTGTATCCGAAGGATCGTAGCTGGCTGCAACGCCGCCTCTGGTTGCGATCGTACTAAAAGAGCCTCTAAGCGTTCGATATCCTCAGGATGAAAGAGCTCTGCGGCTAAATGACCCACAAAATCTTTAGCACCCCATCCTGTTAGAGATTTCATGTTGCCTTGGGTATCTATGACCTGATTAAGATCGTTGAACATTGCCTTTGCGATAACGACCTCTGATTGAAGCGCATTCAGGGTTTGAGTGTTTGAATTTTCAATCTCTCGATCTTCGCTCATCAATTGTCCGATACGTCTAGCAGCCTTGGTATTTGCTGCGGTTGATCAACCTCTGGGTTGAATCCTACGGCTTAAACGACCCATAAACAGCATGAGAATAACATAGACCGCGGCTGCGAACGCATAGGGTAAGACAGGACTAATTTGATAAAGCAAGCCACCAAAAATTGGTCCGGCTGTAAAACCTAGCGGGCCACAACTTGATGCGATACCAGCAACCGAACCCTGCTCCTCGCTGGTAACCGCAAGCGAGGCGCCGGCCATAAAAGCGGGACCGGCCATACCCATCGCGAAACCTTGCAAGGCCATAGCTGCGGTCAGGATCCATTGTGACTGAAAGCTCGCCATAAGGGTAAAAGATACGATGAGCAGAGGAATCGCGAGTTTGAGGAGGTCAAATGGCGCCAGCTTGGTTCTTTGAACGATAATTGCCTGGGCGAATAGAGAGCAACCTGCGGATAACATCATCGCAATACCTAAAACCTTGGCAGTCTCTTTCGCTGTCAAACCCAGAGCATCCTGAAAACGAAACCCCATAGTTTGTTGAACTAGGGCGAATCCCATGAACATAAGGACGCCGACAATGATAAACGGCAGGATGCGTGGGTCAGTGTATCGTAATCGAGTGGGGCGAGCGGCCTTTTCTATTTTTGGCTTGGGCGACTGGGGTAAAAATCGCCAAATAAAAAGGCCGTTTAAGAAGGCGACAATGGCGATAACCCAAAGAGGCAGCAAAAGCGAAAACACAGCGAGACCGCTTAAAGCCGGTCCTAGGATAGAGCCTAAATTATTTGCGGCGCCAGCCGCCCCCATACCTTTGGTACGGTTTTCTGCAGAGGTGATGTCTGCCATGTAAGCGTTAGCAGCTGGCATTGCAGCAGACATGACGGACGCGTGACAAAGTCGCGCCACGATGAGTGCCGCAAATAGCGCAGAGCCTGTTAGAGCGCCGGACAATCCGAGGTTTAAGATTGAGTTGAATAAAACCGTACCGGCGCTAAATCCAAAAAGACCAATGATCATGACGCGTTTGCGCCCCCAGGAGTCACTGAGCCGTCCCCAAAAAGGCGACGCTAAAAATACCGCGAGGGACGACGCGCCAATGATGCTGGTAATTTGCACTTCGGATAGGCCCATCTCTCGGCCAATCGGTGCCAGCAAAGGAAACAAGACCGAAAAGCCCATGCCGACGATGACGAGACTCGTTAACAGTACCCGACTGGCATAAGGTGGCACGACGTCTGCGTCTGCTAGGTGTGTCTGCTTTGGGTCGGTGCTATGATTCACGCGCGGGCGAGGTCTACAA
This sequence comes from Pseudomonadales bacterium, assembly GCA_016779565.1. Classification (GTDB taxonomy): domain Bacteria; phylum Pseudomonadota; class Gammaproteobacteria; order Pseudomonadales; family Azotimanducaceae; genus UBA9926. Next base: position 33,855 of record JADHNJ010000010.1, on the reverse strand, counting down.
TTTTTTAAAGAGTTATTATAGTGGATCAGCTGCCTAAAATGCGGATCTCAGACGATGTTAACAACCAGGGCCATTGTTAGGCGCTTCAGGAACAACGACATCGAGCCAAATGTAGGGTAATCAGATTATGAATTGGAGTGAAAAATCCCGTCGTGGATTTGATCCTTTAACCTATCGGTTTCAGGACCAAGCGCCAGAAGAGGGTTCAGTTACGCAGGTGGCTGATGGTGTTTATTGGGCGCGACTGCCGCTTTGGGGACGTCTGAATCATATTAATGTCTGGTTGCTTCGGGATTACGATGGTTGGACCGTGGTCGATACCGGTATTCATACGGATCAAGTGAAAGCCTGTTGGGAACAAATTTTTGATCAAGTTTTAGATGGCAGGCCGATAACTCGAGTCATCGCAACGCATTTGCACACCGATCACACCGGAAATGCGGGTTGGATAGCAAATAAATTTGACTGTCCCCTCTGGATGAGCCGAAGCGACTTTTATATGTGTAAGGTCATGGCCTTTGATCAACCGAAAGATGTCCCGGAAGATGCAATTCGCTTTTATCATCAAGCCGGGTTTGACGAGGCTAGGTTAAATCGCTACCGGCAGCGGTTTGGTCAATTTGGGGCAAGTATTGCTGCGTTACCTGCGGGCTATCAGCGGATCCAGGATGGGCAATATATTGATATCAATGGGCGAGAGTGGCGTGCTTTGATTGGTAAAGGCCATGCGCCAGAGCACGTCTGTTTATACTGCCCTGAACTCAAGTTGTTGATCGCGGGTGACCAGATTCTGCCTCGGATTACCCCAAATGTCAGTGTTCAGCCCTCGGAGCCCAATGCCAACCCGCTTCGCGAATGGATTCAGTCGTGCATCCACTTTAGAGAAATATTACCGCCTAATCTATTGGTGTTACCCGCCCATCAGGACCTCTTTGAAGGTGTCCACGAGCGGCTGACGGCGCTAGTTGATTGGCATGAAGTGGCGCTCGAAAACCTATACGATCTTTGTAAAGCGCCGAAACGGGCGGTGGATGTCTTTCCAGCAATTTTCAAAAGTGAAATTACAGACATGAGCTTTTTCCCAGCGACTGGGGAGGCCATAGCCCATCTGCATTGCGCAAGAGAACGCAGGATGCTTGTCGGCGAACTGGATGATCAAGGCGTGTGCTGGTGGCGGCAAGCGTAAAGTGAGTCAATCGACCGGATTTAAGCTCAGCCGATGGCATCGCCAAGATTGAGTAAAGCCAAACCACAGACGATTCTACTGGTACTGGTCGTCGCCGTTGGGCTGCATGGGTTATTACTCGGCTACCCCTTCTGGCGTTTAGGGCAGTGGTTAGAGCTCCCCGAGGCCATCTTAGCCCTGATGGTTGTCGTGATATTACTGAGTCAACTCCTCTGCCGCTGGCCGCTACGCCAAGTTCGGTCAACCTTGGCTCGAAGTATCAAGCAGCTGCTCGAAGTCCCATTAGCCGTGAGCCCGATACTTTTACTGCTGGTGTTGGCCGCCGAGGGCGGGCTGGCTCTGGTTTGGGTTGACCGGTCTGATGTAGGGTTCATGATTCTGGGCGTTTTGGGTTGTGTGTTACCTGTCGGTGCCTTTATTGCTTGGCGCCCGGTCATTAAAACCCTCTCCCTGCAAAACCCGAAGCTTGCCAAAGCCTTACATATTGTGCAGATCACAGATGTGCACATTGGTTCTAGGAGCCCAAGGTTCTTGACTCGGCTGGTTAAAAAAATCAACAAAATAGACCCGGAAGCGCTCATGATTACGGGAGATTTTATCGATCAGACCGGGGTAGATGCGCGGGCTCTAGCGCCACTTAAAACGCTATCGATGCCGGTTTTCTTTGTCATCGGTAATCACGAACGCTACGAGGACTTAGAAGCCATTTTGGCTGGGGTCAAAGCGTGTGGCGTGAATGTCTTACGTAATCGTGGCGTTTCTCTGCGAGATGACGTGCAAATTGTCGGAGTGGATGATTCGGATGATCCGACCCAGTTAAAGCGAGTGTTACCCGGCATCGATACGCCAAACCGAGGCTTTAAGGTGTTACTTTATCATCGGCCAACGGGGCTTGAAGCAGCTGCCGAAAGGGGCTTTGATTTAACCCTCAGTGGACATACTCACAATGGTCAAGTGTTTCCATTTAATGTCTTAGTTAAACGACAGTTTCCGAAGATAAAAGGTTTATATCGGACCTACGACTGTGACCATTATGTGTCGCCTGGAACTGGAACTTGGGGGCCTGTCTTTCGCTTAGGCTCATTGAGTGAAATTACCAGCATCCATATCACGCCAGGGTGATGCTAGCCAATCGAGTGCTGGCGGATGTGATGGCCCCTTGTGGCGGCAAGTTTGATAGGCGACGTCTTTTGAGTACAGGGTCGCGGATTCCGCTGGATTGAGGCCAGAGTCTTTTTAGCATTTTAATAATGGGAAGGTGGCGCATTGCATGTATTGCGTAAGCTCAAGGTAATGGCAGCGGTCTCAGAATAATGGGCTCCTCAGTTACCGGTCTGAGAAGATCTAAAACTAGGTTAATCGTAATTACGCTCGTGAATGATGCCCCCAAGCGATGACACAAAATTCGGTTCTAACGTTGAATCCGGCTTCACACTGATTGATACTAAATTAGTTGAAAGTGCATGTTTGATTAATCGCAGATCATCGGAAAGATGACATAGTTAAAAGATGGCGAAACCTGAGGATAAAATCTGCTGTTAGCGACCAGAACCGCGCCGACCCCAAATTGCTGGCGAAGTACTGAGGCAGGAACCTAAAGCCTGCCGGTTTAAGTGTTTCTCCGCTGTAGGGGCTCTGGGTAAGTAGGAGCGTCAAGGTGCCTTTGTGTTACGTTGCTTGGCTGCGTGAAAACGTCATGACGTTCTGGCAGTAATGTAAAGCGTCTGGGTATGACATGGCTCATATCAAGCCAGTACCATTAAGAGGTGTAGCCGTTAAACAGAGTCATAGTCTGTAAAGAGTCACAGCCTGTAAAGAATTACAGCCTGTAAAGAATTACAGCCTGTAAAGAGTCACAGCCCGTAAATAGAGCTGCAGCGGGTCATAAATTGGGCTCGACGCCGGAAGGCGTAAAGCTGATCGAAATAATTAAGGAGTAAACATGAGTTTAGAGGCGTTTAGAACAGAAACCCGAGCGTGGTTAGAAGACAATTGCCCCGAAAGCATGCGGACGCCAATGCCCGCCGACGAATATCCAGGCGGCGGACGGCGCGCTCAGTTTAAAAATGCGGACACCGAGGTTTGGATGCGTCGTTGTGCCGAGAAGGGTTTTACTGTACCCACTTGGCCTACGGCCTATGGGGGGGCTGGACTTGATGTGGATCAAGCAAAAATTCTGCGTCAAGAAATGGCGAGAATCAAAGCCAGAGCGCCGTTGGTAGGGATGGGGCTGTCTATGATCGGTCCCGCGCTGTTGGAATTTGGAACTGAGGAACAAAAGGCAGAACATTTACCAAAAATTGCCTCTGGTGCAATCTGGTGGTGCCAAGGCTACAGCGAACCAAACTCGGGCTCCGACTTGGCGAGCTTACAAACCCGTGCGGTTGACGATGGTGATGAGTATGTGATCAACGGCCAAAAGATTTGGACCTCAGGAGCGGATCGAGCCGATTGGATATTTTGTTTAGTCAGGACCGACCCAAATGCACCCAAGCACAATGGTATAACCTTTATCTTGTTTGACATGGACCAGCCGGGTGTATCGGTTAAGCCGATCAAATTGATCAGTGGTCTCTCGCCATTTTGCGAAACGTTTTTTGAAGATGCCAGGGCGCTCAAGAAAAACGTTGTTGGTAAGGTAAACGAAGGTTGGACGGTTGCTAAGCGTCTTTTACAGTATGAGCGAACCATGATTGGCGGCGGCGATGGGCCGAGCACCCGTGTGAGCGTGGCCGAGGTGGCAAAACAATACGTGGGGCTTGAGGCGGGCAAGATCGCGGATCCAGCGCTGAGGCAAGAAATCATCCAGCATGCAATGGACGATCGTAGCTTTGGTCTTACCGTTCGGCGAACGAGTGAGGAGTCTAAGTCGACCAAAGCACCCAGTTTTGTTTCATCAATGTTTAAGTTATACGGGACCGAACAAAACAAGCTGCGGTCAGAGTTGCTTTTAAAATCTATGGGTTCACAAATGCTTGGCTGGGAGGGCAATGGCTTTGATGCTGATGAACTCGATGCGACTCGAGCGTGGCTCAGAACCAAGGCGAACTCTATCGAAGGCGGCACCTCCGAAGTGCAACTCAATATCATTGCCAAACGTGTCTTGAGCCTGCCTGACTAAAAACAGTGGTAAAAAATTGCTCTGCAGAATGCTTGGGCAACGCTACTAAGCCTAATTTTTGGGGGATCCCTTTATGTCGAGCCATCGTGCCTCGCCAACGTCGCATTCCTATTTTTCCCAGGGCCTGCGCTTACATTATTTGGATTGGGGCAACAGCGAGGCGCCACCGCTGCTTTTGGTCCATGGCAACCGTGACCATTGTCATAACTGGGATTGGGTCGCCCAGGCTCTGCGGGACGAGTACCACATTATCGCACCAGATTTTCGAGGTCATGGCGATTCTGATCATATAAAAGGTGGTAACTATTCTCATATTGGCTACCTCTACGATCTGGCCCAGTTAATTCATCAACAAAAACTTGCGCCTTTAAAAGTGATCGCTCACAGTTTGGGTGGCAGTGTCGCGCTGCGTTATGCCGGTACTTATCCCGAAAATATAGAGAAAATGGTTGTGATTGAGGGCACCGGTGGACCAAGCTGGCTTTACCAAGAGGTTCCAGTCCACGAGCGCATTCAAACCTTTGTTGATAGCACGCGAGCAAGCGCTGGCAGATCGCCTAGGCGTTACGCTTCATTAGAAGAAGCGTTTCAGCGAATGCGGTCCGAAAACAAACATTTAAGCGAAGCCCAAGCACGGCACCTCACGGTTCATGGTAGTAACCAGAATGAGGATGGCAGCTATTCTTGGAAGTTCGATAATCAAACTCATGTGATGGCGCCGTTTGATTTGACCCTTGAGCAGTCTCACGCGCTCTGGGCGAGAATCTCCGCGCCGCTACTTTTGATGAGTGGTAGCGAAAGCGAATTTGGTAGGTTTCAACAGGGGGATCCAGCGCGCCACTTCGCCAACGCGCGCTCTTTGGTATTCGAGCAAGCAGGGCACTGGATCCAGCACGATCAGCTCGATCGTTTTATCTCAGAAGTTCGCGCTTTTTTTGGTGAAGACCGCTAACGACTGAATGCCTTCGCCTAGACGACCTTAGAGGTTCGATGACCTGGGGTCTAATCCCTGGTCACGGATATGCTCGATGAGAATGTCTCGAATCAGAAGGCCAGTATCAATGGCGGTTGTATCATCGCCGAAAGTTAACTGAGCATGTGCAGCGATAAAACTATTGGTTGCAAGCGTATAGGTCTGATCTGGCTCGATTTTATCGACCGCATGATGAAGTTCTGGCTCCTGGCTGAGTAGGATCAGCAGGTCAGTCCCTGATAGGGTCATTTTCACCAAAGTATTGCCAAAGGGTTCGATGTTCCAAATCATTCTGGCTGTGACCTCGCCTTTAACCAAATGATCTCGGATACCCGTTCGATTGTAATAGCCCAAGTCCGTCCCAGCGGCTTTTGCCAAAATATTTTCAAGAATGGGTTGCAAGGCTTGCTTCGAATAGTCTTGCTCAACGCGAGTGAGTGTTACATCGACGAGCGCTTCGACTTTAGACTCGTAGAGGGCTACAAGATTCTCAACATCAGGCCGGCCCTCGGGTAATTCATCGGCAGCGATAAGGTCGCCAAAACTATCCGTAATCACCAAAGGGTCGCCGCTGAGTTTGAGTTTAACCAAGCCTAGGTGTGTGCCGTAGTGGTTTGCTTGCGCAACCAAGGTCTTGCCAACTTTAATGGGGTGCGGCACGAGCGTATGAGAATGCCCACCGATAATGACGTCAAGGTCAGGAAACTGTTCTGCCAGCGCGAGTTCGGCTTCATGGCCTATATGGGCCAGTAAAATTAACACATCGGTTTTCGGGCGAAGCGCAGGAATCAAATCTTTTAACCGATCACCTGGAGGCAAAAAGGTGAGCCCCTCATTGCCAACCGGGGTAAATAAGGTAGGTGCGGTCTCGGTCAAGAGACCAATGACGCCAATGCGGATGCCATCTCTCTCAAGGATTTGATAGGGCGCGTCACCAATCAAGTTACCCTCTGGGTCATAGGCATTGGCTGATAGCAATGGATGATTGGCGATGGCTCGATATCGGGCAATTTTTTGGTAGCCATGGTCGAATTCGTGATTGCCCACAAGACCAAGGTCGTAGCCCATAAGATTCATAACTTCGAAAATAGGTTCGCCTTCAAATAGGCTCGATACGGGGGTGCCAGACACGGCATCGCCTGCGTCCAAAAATATGACAGCCGGATGCTGGGCCTTCAACTCAGACACATAAGTGGCGATCTTAGCGGCCCCAGCATAACGTTTGCTAGCCTTGATGTGACCATGAAAATCGTTGGTATGAAGGATAACCAATTCCTGCGCGAATAACGGGGCAGTGGCAAGGCTCAATATCAGCCAAATTAGGCGGGATCGAATCATCTATTGGGTCTCCAGGGTAAGCTTGGGTGTAAACCAAGTAAGCAGATTGGGTAACTCGGTACGGGCGAAAGCATGCCCAAGTCCAGGTACCGCCCGATAACAAAGGTCTGCGTGATGTTCGGATAATAGGTGAGCAGTCATGTCTCCAACGTCAGCCGGAAACATCCAATCGGCTGTGCCATGTACCAAGTAAATAGGTTTTTTTGCCGCTTTCAGGATATGCCCTGTACTCACTAAGTTTGGGTCGAGAGTACCAGAAAATGGCGCAAGATGAGTGAAGTGGTTGTCTGCTAATAAACCTAATTGCAAACTGAGTGTTGCACCATCAGACATTCCTGCAAGGAGGATATGTTCAGGGTCGATGGCGGTTAAGGACTTCACGTGTTCTATGAGCGCTAGTATCTGAGGCAGTTCCTGCTCGGGGTTGTAAAGATCCCAAGTATCTCCGCTGGATGTGGGCGCAATCAGAACAAAACCTCTGCTGCGGGCCTCGCGAAGCCAATCCCAGAGTTGATCTCGGCCGTGACCGCCACCACCATGCAAGGCAATGACTAGGGGTTTAGGGACCTGTTGATCGAATTCGTGGGGCAAATAAATGGATGCACCACCCCGAGTTGAATAAGCATTCTCGATATGCGTTAGGGGTGATTCAGCTGCCTCGGACAGCCAGTGTTCGGGAATGGTACGGCTGGTTCGAAGACTAGGCTCGAGGAAAAACTGGTGAATCGGGTTGAGCAGGGTAGCTAGGGGAAATAAGGCATCTCTAGCTTTGCTGAGGGTTCGAGTCGCTCGCATGAAACTCATATTATCCGCGACTGCTTCGGCGAAGTTTTCCGCAGTAAAGTTAGCGTATTTAAGGCAGGCCTTAAGGTGGTGCTCAAAGGTTTGGACGTGCGAAGGGAACGCCAAAGGCATTAAATCGTTACTCGCTTTAGCAAGATCGGCGCGGTAATCGGCTAAGAACTCGACAACCGTCTCTGGTCTCGAAGGATGATAGGCTTGTTGGGCAATTTCCATCGCTTCCATTGCAGATAGCATCGCCGGAATGTTTTGGGTCAATGCATCGCCCAAAGCATCATGGGATTGTGTCATGTCAGCAGTCTAGTTATGTTTGGTCCCATGATAACCGAGAAACCAGCTTGGTGGCCGCTGGCGTAGGGAAGAAATTCGATCATGCTCGAGATTATTTTTGAAGATTCTGACCTCTTGGTGGTGAATAAGCCTGCCGGCCTTTTGACGACGCCAGGGCGGTTTATTAAGGACTGTGTTATCTCCCAAGTTAAAGCCTACCGCGACGATGCGAGGGTCGTGCACCGATTGGATCTAGACACCTCGGGACTCATAGTGATGGGATGCACGAAGGCTGGCGTGGCTGGACTGAATCGATTGTTCCGGGAACGGCGAATCACAAAAACTTATGAGGCAATAGTAGCTGGGGTTCCTAAACCCTCAGAGCATGAAATTACCTATCCCCTGGGTCCGGATCGGCTTCACCGTCCCCGTCAAAAAGTGGTTTGGCGTGGCGGTAAACGCGCATTGACCCGATTCGAAGTCAGGGAGCAGACAGAACTGGGCGCGAGGATCTTGGTTGAACCTGTGACAGGCGTTAGGCATCAGTTGCGATGCCACTTGGCATTGGTTGGCCATCCTATTTTAGGTTGTGATCTTTATGCACCGCCAATAATGGCGCGTGCGTCTAAGCGTTTGATGCTGCATGCGACCCGATTGGCCTTCGAGCATCCGATTTCGGGATCGCGACTGTCGCTTTACGCGCAACCAGAGTTTTAGATTTTGTAGGGAACAGAAAAAGGTAGCTGCGAGAAGGACAAGTACAAGTAAAGGATCCTCCTAAACAAGGAGAGGCACCGGTTTCTGGGGCCTCGCCTTAATCGAGGGCGCTTAATCCAGCCTTGCCTCACAGGCTTTCGCATATCGTAGCTTGAGACGGCGAATATTTTTATAGTTGCGATTAATTAGGTTGGTTTGTCGAGTCAGGGCTTCCTGCCAGTCTTGATTGAAATTTGCAGTGGGTGGAGATGCTATCGTCGATTGATAAATAGCGTCCAATTTTGCTCGGATCAGTAAAAGTTGCATGCGTTCAAGGTAAGGTGCTGCCAATATGTCGTTACCGGCCTGTTTATGGCTAGCCGCCACTTGCCTAAAGTACACCGCACAATTTAGATCGAGATAGGCGTCGGTTGAAGGGGCCTCTGTCGCCCAGGTAGGCTGCATCATGCCCAGGACTGCCATCGCCAATAAGGCCCACCTGCCGCCCAAACGCGCGCTAGTTATCACAAATCGAAACAGAGTGTTTGCTAAAAGCGGCATTTTGGACAGTTTTCAGTGGCTATAGAACCATGAGCTTAACCCAGCCGAGACGCTTGTCCCTAGGCTTAAAGCAAAGGTGAACATACCCTGAGACCCTTCGATCGCAAATCAGAAAGAGCGCGATGCTAATTGATAGCGATTGATCTATAATCTGGGCTCCCGATCGGGGGGAAAACGTTGAAAAGGTATTCAAAAGATACCGAACTAAGAAAAGCGAAAATTAAATGACTGATATTCCTAAGATTATTTACACAGAAACCGACGAGGCACCCAGGCTCGCAACGTACTCACTTTTACCCATCATCAAAGCGTTCACCGACACTGCCGGTATTGAAGTCGAGATGCTGGACATCTCATTAGCAGGACGGATTATCTCCGCATTCCCAGAATATTTAACCGAGTCTCAAGTGATTCCAGATCATTTGGCCGCAATGGGAAAAATGACGCAGCGGCGCGATGCAAACATCATCAAACTTCCCAACATCTCGGCGTCAAATCCGCAGATGCAGGCGGCGATTCAAGAGCTTAGGGCGCAGGGCTATGCGTTGCCCGACTACGAAGAAGACCCGCAAACCGAGGCTGGCCGAGATGCCAAAGCGCGTTATGACCGAGTGAAGGGAAGTGCCGTCAATCCCGTTTTGAGAGAAGGTAATTCTGATCGTAGAGCGGCGAAAGCGGTCAAAGACTATGCGCAAAAGCATCCCCATCGAATGGGCGCATGGTCTTCTGAATCCAAAAGTTCTGTTGCCCATATGGCCGATGGTGACTTCTATGGCTCTGAGCAGTCATTAGAGATGTCGAAAGATGACGTGTTATCGATCCAATTCGTAGCTGAAGATGGTTCACAAAGCACGCTTGCTCAAGGGATCGAGGTAAGCACTGGAGAAGTGGTTGATGCCGCGACGATGAACAAAAAGGCGCTATGCACCTTTCTAGCCGAAACGCTAAAAGAGGCCAAAGACCAAGGGGTTTTATGGTCGCTGCACTTAAAAGCTACCATGATGAAAGTGTCCGATCCGATTATGTTCGGTCATGCGGTAAGAGCCTACTACGGCGATGCCTTTGAGAAATGTTCGGAAGTCTTAGCGTCGCTAAATGTGGACCCAAATAATGGTATTGGTGACGCTTACGAAAAGATTCAGCAATTGCCTGCAGCCCAGCAATCCGAGGTAAAAGCGGCGCTCGATGCTTGTTTAGAGTCTGGACCTGCGCAAGCCATGGTTGATTCAGATCGAGGAATTACCAATCTACATGTGCCCAGCGACATCATTATCGATGCTTCCATGCCCGCAGCGATCCGAGAGTCTGGAAAAATGTGGGGTCCAGATGGCGACCTGCATGACATGATGGCGGTCATTCCAGACCGGTGCTACGCCAAAGTTTATGCCGAAACGATTAAAGACTGCCAAGAAAATGGTGCCTTTGATCCGAAAACCATGGGCTCAGTCCCCAATGTAGGACTGATGGCACAAAAGGCAGAAGAATACGGTTCTCATGACACCACCTTTGAAGCACCTGGTGCCGGGGAGGTTCAGGTGTTGAATGCGGCAGGCGAGGTATTACTGCGCCACAACGTTGACACCGGTGATATTTGGCGACTGTGTCGGGTCAAAGATGCTGCTGTGGTCGATTGGGTTAAGTTAGCAATCAGTCGTGCAAGAGCAACTGGCTGGCCGATCGTATTTTGGTTGGATGAGGCTCGCGCTCACGATCGAGTGTTGATCAAAAAAGTCGAGGCATGTCTAGCGTCCCATGAGATGGATGGCATCGAAATGTCTGTTAAAGCGCCTGCAGATGCGACCCGAGAGGCGCTCATACGCATGCGTCGCGGGGAAAACACGATTTCAGTTACCGGCAATGTCTTGCGGGACTATTTAACTGATCTCTTTCCAATCCTAGAACTTGGTACCAGCGCAAAGATGCTATCAATTGTGCCTTTGATTAATGAGGGTGGCTTATTTGAGACCGGTGCTGGTGGCTCCGCACCTAAGCACGTTCAGCAATTTGAAAAAGAAGGGCATCTGCGCTGGGATTCTCTGGGAGAATTTTTAGCCCTTGGCGCCTCTCTCGAGCATTTGGCTGCGATTTTTGATAACCCTCGCGCTCGCGTGCTTGCCGAAACGCTCAATGATGCCGTCGCGATGTTCTTGGAGGAAAACAAATCTCCATCGCGGAAAGTGCTCGAGATCGACAATCGAGGAAGTCACTTTTACCTCGCGCTCTATTGGGCTGAAGCGGCTGCTAAGCAGAGCGAAGATGCCGTGTTACAAGATACGTTCTCTGGCGTCGCCACTGCACTGCGGGCGAATGAGCAAGTCATTGTTGACGAATTGCTAGCAGCTCAAGGAGCACCCCAAGATGTTGGCGGGTACTATCAGCCTAATCCAGAGTTAGCGGCAAAGGCAATGCGGCCAAGCCCGACCCTAAATAGAATCATAGACGGCATCATCGCCTGATCAATAACCATAGCCATGGGTGATTAGGGTCCGGCAATCCGTGGGGCATTGGCGCTGGCTTTGGGCTTGATCATCCTCAAGGAAGGGTAATGGGATTGCGGCAATGACATTAACGCTATTGTTGGTCTCCTTCGCCAGCCTGTTTTGGGGACTTGCGTTGTTGGCGCGTCGAGGTTGGTCATTGTCAACTCGGGTGCTAACCGGATTAATGCTAGGAATAGGGTTTGGGGCGATTTTAAATGTGCTCCCGGAGCATGTATTTGAGCAGCGTCTTGAGTTCCTTGCCTGGACCAGATTGATCGGCGACGGTTATGTTAGTCTGCTGAAACTTATTGTGATGCCATTGATCCTGGTATCAATGATTGCCGCCGTGATCCGATTGGATGCGGTCACCACCTTGGGCCGACTGGGTGGGGTTGTCATCGCGACGCTCCTGGGGACAACCTTTCTGGCAGCCTTGTTGGGCGCAGTCGTGGCGAATGTTTTTGGCCTCACTGTCCAAGGGTTGGTCGCTGGCGAGGCAGAGCTAGCGCGAATCGATGTCTTGGCAGACCGTCAGTTAGTTGTACAAGACCTATCTTTGCCGCTGCTTTTATTGAGTTTTATCCCCAGCAATATCTTTGCAGACCTAACGGGTGCTAGGCCTACTTCGGTGATTGCTGTCGCCGTGTTTGGGATCCTGCTGGGGATTGCTGGGCTCTATATGCGCGGCGAAAGAGCAGACATTGGTCGCAAACTTTCTGATGGTGTTGACGTTGTGCAGCATTGGATTATGGCGTTGGTACAATTGGTTATCGGACTAACGCCCTATGGAGTGCTGGCACTGATGATTCAGGTATCGGTCAATGCCGATGCAGCGGCGGTGTCAAACCTGTTTAACTTTATCATTGCTTCCTACAGCGCGATTGGTTTGATGTTTTTGGTTCATGCGCTGGTTTTGGTGTTGATTGGGCGAGGCCCAAAGCGCTTCTTCGTCGCTGCATGGCCGGCCCTTAGCTTTGCCTTCGCTTCTAGGTCTTCTATGGCTACGATCCCTTTGAATGTCGAAATTCAGTCAGAGCGTATGGGGCATTCTTCAGCCATAGCCAATTTGTCAGCGACTTTTGGGGCAAGTATTGGGCAAAATGGTTGTGCGGGCATCTATCCAGCGATGCTCGCTGTCATGGTCGCGCCGACCCTAGGCATCGATCCGATGGCTGTAAATTTCTTGATGCCGCTGTTGCTGGTGACGACTTTAAGTTCTTTAGGCATTGCTGGTGTCGGCGGTGGCGCCACTTTTGCCGCTCTCGTGGTGTTGCCGGCGATGGGGCTGCCGATTACTGTGGTTGCGCTTTTGATCTCGATTGAACCGCTGATCGATATGGCCAGAACTGCTCTCAACGTCAGTGGTGCTATGATTGCAGGCGCCGTCACACATCGGCTAACTGCGGCAAAAGCGGGTTAATCGATACGGATAAGATTTTTCTGGAGATAGATTGTGCACTATGAATTTGTAGATGATCACGTTATCGCACCGGAATGGTATGGGGCATATGGCCATCCTTTAAAAGCTTTTGAATGGCTGCGGCTCAATGATCCAGTGCGGTATGTTCGCCCGGAAGGTTTCCAGCCTTTTTGGGCGATCAGTAAGCACGCCGATCTGATTGAAATTGAAAAACAGCCAGAGATTTTTGTGAGTGAACCAAGACCTTTATTGATGCGGCAAGCATCGTCACCGGAGGTCCGTCAAGAAATCATGGTAGAAATATTTAATCGCTTGCAAGATAGCCCCAAATTGCTGCAAGTGCTGGCAACTGCTGGTGATGGCGGTCTCATTCGATCATTGGTTCAAATGGATCCTCCGGACCACACACAGTATCGTGCGCTAGTGCAACCCTGGTTTAAGCCGACGAATATTAAGGCTTTGGAGCATCGGTTGACGGCGATAATCGACCAGATTTTAGACGATATGCGAGGCGATGGGCGGGAACGGGCCCTTGATTTTGTTCAGGATGTTGCAGTTTATCCGCCGTTAAAATTAATCAGTGAGTTACTGGGTGTGCCCGAGCAAGATGAGTGGCGTATCTTGAAATTGACCAACGAACTGTTTGCGGGTGATGATCCGGAGATGAAGCGGATGGCAGATGATCCTTTGTCAATCTTTGACACCATTAAGGACATCTATGATTACTTTTCTGAATTAACGGATCAAAAACGTGCCAACCCAACAGAAGATCTAGCGTCTTACATCGCTAATGGCAAGATCGCAGGAGAATATCTGCCCTACAAGGAGTTGGTGTCTTACTACACGATTATCGCGACGGCTGGGCATGACACAACGCGCAATGCAATTTCAGGGGGCTTACATGCTTTAATTGAAAACCCTGATCAGTGGCAATTATTGCAAGACAATATCGATGACGAAGAGGCCGTTAAATTAGCGGTGGAAGAAATGCTGAGATGGACAACGCCGGTAGCGCAGTTTTCTCGTACCGCCACTCAGGACTACACGCTGCGCGGTAAAGTGATAAAAGCTGGCGATCATCTAGGGTTGATGTATGCGTCAGCTAATTTTGACGAGGCTGTGTTTGATCGGCCCCATGAATTTCAGGTTTTGCGTAAACCCAATCGGCATCTAGCGTTTGGTACTGGGCCACATCAGTGTCTTGGGCTGCTTTTGGCGCGTTTAGAAATGCGCTTATTTTTCAAAGCGTTTATCCCGCGGGTAAAATCTCTGGCACTGGGTGGCGAGCCTGAGCGATTGAGAGCAAGTTTTGTTCATGGTTTTAAGCATTTGCCCATTCTCTGCAGCTTACGGTAGATCTGTGAGATGATTGACTTCTCAGAAGATACGACGGTTAGGGGATTCGAGTCCGCGGCGTGATGAAGCTGCATCTTCTAACGGGTTGATCTTATTGTCAGTTGGGGCAGGCGCCCAGTTAATGCGTCCTTGACAAGAATAGGGGGATGGTAAGTGAGTGCAGACTGGCAACAGTTTAAGGTGTTGGTGGTGGATGATGATGCCTTTCAGCGTTCCATCGTCAGCAAACTACTAAAACAACTCGGGATCACCGAGATCGCCGACGCGGAAGATGGCAAGGCGGCGGAAGCGGAGTTAGCTAAAGGTTACGATCTGCTGTTACTCGATCTGAATATGCCGGGCATGGATGGGATCGAATTTTTAAACGTACTTTCTGCACACAGCAGTAGCCCCAGTTTGATCTTTTTTAGCGGTGAGGATGGTCGCATTTTAGAGGTTGCGGAAGAACTTGCTCGCGATTTATCGATATCGGTCATTGGTTCGATTGCCAAGCCCGTCTCCAAAGAAAAAATTCAGCGGTTACTGGAGCAAACGGCCCCGCAGATGACGCAAACCACCGCACGGTTGACGCAATCGGAACTCACCGAGGACGAAGTGCGAGCAGGCATTTCTGGCGGAGCCATTACCATGTTTTATCAACCAAAGGTGGACGCACAAACGCTGGCGTTACGGGGTGTTGAATCCTTATTGCGTTGGCAAACCCCGGAGGGTGCGTTGATCGGGCCTGGCGCTGTTATTCCCGTTGCTGAAAGAACAGATCTGATCCAAGCGCTGACGCTGGGTATCTTTACGGTTTCGATGACTCAATTGGGAAATTGGCTAAAGCAGGGATTTGAACTCAGTATGTCTTGTAATTTTTCGATCGCCGATTTGGTTCAACCAGAGATTGTTGAGATGCTTGACGGTGTGCTGGCTGCTAGCGGAGTGTCTCCGGATAAGGTCACGTTAGAAGTTACCGAAAGTCAGTTACCGGAGGATGTCTCAAAGGTGTTATCCGCCTTAACTCGGTTAAGACTTCGAGGATATGAAATATCCATTGATGATTTCGGTACGGGCTTTTCATCGATGGAACAACTGAGACGGTTTCCCTTTACTGAGCTCAAGATTGATCGTGCCTTTGTCAATGGAGCTGAGCAAAAACCCTCTGCCCGCGCCATTTTAGAATCGAGTGTTGATTTGGCACGTCGATTAAATATTCGTTCGGTAGCAGAAGGGATAGAAACCGAAGCGGATTTAAACCTGTGTCGCACCTTGGGTGTCGATGTTGCCCAAGGTTATTATGTCTCAAGACCGCTGTCTTCAAATGCGCTGGAAGATTGGGCAAAAAGCTGGCAGTTGTAACACTGTTAAGAGGCTGACGCGTTAAGACGCATCCGCTTTGAGAAAGCCTGGCTTCTATACGGTCTCATTGCTTGACATCGCGTGAAATAAACTTGTTTCGAGCGCCGGGAGGTTAGATAACCCCAAGTTCTTGTAAGCGTTCATTAAGGTAATCACCCGCCAAATAACGATTGGACAGTCTGACGTCGGCCCGCGGATGCAGAAAAAGGGGTAAAGACATTCGGCTAGCCGAACCGGCAGATCCGGCAGCGACAGAGACTCGATGGGTCGTTGACGGAAAGTATTGGCCTGAGGCCTCCGCTAGCATATCTCCTGTGTTGATGATCACCTGGTCTGGCTTATCATCAATCTGAATCCACTGGCCGGTTCTATCGAGGATTTCAAGACCCGGGCCGTCGGAAGCAGGAAGTAGCGTTAGAAGATTGATATCCTCGTGAGCACTGGCTCTGGGCTGCTGGATATCATCAGATATTGCAGGGTAGTGCAATATTCTAAGGAGGCTCGAGTCGCTGTCGTGGATCATGTTCGATAGCGGTTCAAAAAATTGGTTCGAGACTTTCTCCGGTGAAAAGGTGTCAACAAAGTTCAACAGCTGTTTGGCAAAGGTTTCTGCCTGCCGGTAGTAATCCAGAAGATCTTGGCGCAACGTCTCTGGACATTGTCCCCAGGGGTAGAAGTGAAAATATTCTTTATAATCCTTTAGATCGCTGCCTTTAGCCGATTCGGCCTCTTCAAGTCCGAAATAACCGTCCTGAGTATCTAAGCGATAAGGGTAGTGAAATTTTGCATCGGTATTGAAAAAGCCACGCCAGGTATCGTAAATCCGGTCGACTAGGGTCATATCGATCGGGTGGTCTGTGAGTGCGGCAAACCCATATTCGTGTAGTGATGCAACGAAAGCTTGATCGCTGTCCTTATCGTTAAGGGATATCGTTGGCAGTGTTTGGGAAGGCATACGAGGAAATTCCAATTAAAACGACAGAAAAAATCCTGCTAAGGCAGCACTTAAGAGATTGGCGAGCGTTGCTGCTAACAGCGCGCGGACGCCAAGCCTTGAAATATCGTCGCGACGGCTAGGGGCCAGTGCTCCGAGTCCGCCAAGCAGAATGGCAATTGAGGAAAAATTCGCAAAGCCGCAAAGCGCAAAAACAACCACGGCTTGGGTAATCGGCGATAACGTGTCTGCTAAATCAAGGTAAGCAATGTAAGCGACGAACTCGTTTAGCACCAATTTTTGACCAATCAGTCCGCCCGCGATGGTCGCCTCGGACCAGGGTACACCTAGCAGGAAAGCAATCGGTTGAAAGAGATACCCTAAAATCCCCTCAATGGTAATCGCTTCAAAGCCAATTAACGAGCTGGTCCACCCAAGCAAGCCGTTTAGGGCAGCAATTAGCGCGATGAACGCCAGCAGCATCGCGCCCACTGCCATTGCCATTTGGAGTCCTGTCATGGCACCGGCCGCGGCTGCGTCAAATATATTGACGTAGCTGTGACTGTCATCACCTTCTACTGCATCAGGTTGAGCCGGTGTTTCAGTTTCTGGGATCATGATTTTGGCCATCATTAATCCCCCCGGAGCGGCCATAAAGCTGGCGGCAAGCAGATACTTCATCTCAATACCTAAGGCGGCATAGCCGGCCATGACAGACCCGGCAATAGAAGCCAGTCCGCCGACCATCACCGCGAACAATTCGCTACGAGTCATTCCTGCGATGTAAGGTCTGACGACCAAAGGCGCTTCTGTCTGTCCGATAAAAATGTTAGCTGCCGACGCCATAGATTCAGTGTGACTGGTTTTCAGTAACTTGCGCAACGCGCCGCCGATCAATTTGATTAACCACTGCATGATATGGAGGTAGTAAAGCACCGCAATCAGAGCCGAGAAAAATACAATGACGGGCAAAACATTGAACGCGAACACAAACCCAGCGCCTTCTGCTACCAGAGAACCAAATAAGAAATCGATGCCGGCTTGAGAATACCCGAGCATGGCAACCACTTTCTCAGCGAGTGCCTCAAGTAGGCTTTTGCCTAAAGGCACATAAAGGATCAGCCCTCCGAGTCCAGCCTGAAGCGCAAAAGCCCCTAAGACAGTGCGCTTTGAAATGGCTTTTCGATTGGAAGAAAAAAGGTATGCGACGACAGGAAACAGCACGATACCGAGTAAGCTGATCATAGGATTCGCCAAGTGGGCCAGTCGGAATCATAACAACCAAAGCGGGGGGTTGCGAAGATTTTTGACCTGTCGTTGCATTCATAGCACTCTAGCAATTCCAATGGCACCAAGGAGAAACGAATGCTGACAAAAGGTGATGACTATCCGTTGCATCAAACGCCGGAACCGATGGCTTATGTAGGCGGTAACCGTAATTTTTACGATCGATATTTCTTTAACGGATATAATGCTGATGGTTCGGTTTTCTTTGCGTTCGCCCTTGGCGTTTATCCCTATGTTGATGTGATGGATTCGGCCTTTTCCGTTGTGATTGGCGGCCAGCAGCGGAACGTGATCGCCTCTAAAACCATGACCTTAGAGCGATTAGATACCTCTGTTGGGCCGCTGGCGCTTGTAGTTGAGACGCCCCTTGAGCGACTGCGCATTCGTTGTGACGATACCGAGTCTGGATTACATTGCGATCTGGTCTTCACGGCTTTTATTCCGGCCCATGAAGAGCCAAGGTTTGTGCGCCGCCAGGGATCTCAGCTTGGAATGGATCTAACTCGGATGATGCAAAACGGTTCTTGGTCCGGCACTTTAGTGGTTGATGGTCAGACTTATCATTTGACCGATGACAGATTTATAGGCACGAGGGACCGATCATGGGGGCTGCGCAATATCGGTGCACCGGACGCGCAACCAAATCCAGGCGCAGGTAACGTCCAGTTTTATTGGATCTGGGCGCCGATGAATTTTGAGGACTTCAGTATTCACTATTTTGTCAATCAGGATGAAGCGGGTGATGCATGGAACGAAAATGCGGTTCTGATCCCAAAGCTGGGAGGAGGTCCTGAACGACAAATGAAGTCTTATAGCTATGACTGTTGTTATGAATCGGGCACACGTTTTGCCAGTAGCGCACTGATCAAAATGGTCGATGCGGCAGGAGATCTCTATGAGATTGAAATGCGACCCCAATGGAATTTTTACATGAAGGGGCTGGGTTATGGGCATGAAACCCACCGTCATGGCAGCTACCATGGGGCTTTGTCTGTCATTCGTGAGCAGTATTCGACGGAATCGGTTACGCCTGACAATATCCATGTTCAAGCGTTTTGCGATGTCACGCTAAAGACAGGTAAGGGCGAGTCTCAGGGCAAAGGAGTGTTAGAGCAACTCGTGATCGGGCCGCATCAGCCCTCTGGCTTCAGTGAATTAATGGATTTCGCATCTTAGCTGGCTAGCGCCTACATAGATAAAGTTAGGGCCGGCGAGCTGCGATGATGGCACGCAGCGGGGCCGGATGGCCTTCGATGGTGAGGTTTGGGTCAAGAGGGTCTAAAAAATCCGCCAGCGACTGAAACTGCATCCAACCTGTTGCTCTTTGCTCGAGGGTTGTGGTCCGAGTTATGTCGATAATCTTAAGATCTTCAAAGCCAGCATCTTCAAGCTGGGAAGATAATTTTGGCAGCGATGGTAGTTCCCAGACATTGCGCATTTTGGCATATCGATCTTTAGGTTGCAGGGCACAGACTTCAGGGTTGTCAATGATTAAGGTTTCAAGCACCAGTTCTCCACCCGGGGAGAGCGCCTTAAAGCAGATATCGAGATGCGATTCAGGTTGTTTACGATGGTACAAAACCCCCATAGAAAAGACGGTATCAAAACACTCGGTAACAGGCAGATCTTCATCAAGCAGCGGCAACATCGCTGCCTGATTTTTGGGCTGCAGCAACTGCAGCGCCTGGAACTGGTAACAAAACAGTCGGGTGGGGTCGATCCCCAGCGCGAGTCTGGCGCCTGCCCCAAGCATTCGATAGAGGTAGTAGCCGTTACCGCACCCTATGTCTAAAACCGCCTTGCCCTGAAGGGGCTGAATTCGCTCCGCCAGGCGCGCCCATTTCCAGTCCGAGCGCCATTCGCTGTCAACCACGATACCAAAAATATTAAAAGGGCCCTTACGCCAAGGATGCAGCTGTCTTAAAGCTGTCTCGAGCGTTGTCAGATCGATG
This sequence comes from Pseudomonadales bacterium, assembly GCA_016779565.1. Lineage (GTDB taxonomy): Bacteria > Pseudomonadota > Gammaproteobacteria > Pseudomonadales > Azotimanducaceae > UBA9926. The sequence goes on along the minus strand of JADHNJ010000010.1, from coordinate 14,139 downwards.
TTGTCAGAGCTTGTAAGATTGATCGTTGGGGAAGCGAAATCTGGCCAGCATTGATTAAGGGCTGGCAGTGATCCTATCACTTGATCCCAATCGTCGGCCCGACCGTGGGGACGAGCCGTTAATCGGTACTGCACAGCTTGGTAAAATTCGTCGTGGAAGCATTCGAGGGGTTCGTCCTTGATGACGCGAAAAAAATCCAAAAACACAGGAAGCAGGGGTAAAGCCATTTACGCCGCCTGCTTCCAGCCCACTAGGGCGATGAAATTAATCGCTCTTAGAAGCGTCGCGGCATGAGAAAAACCGGCGGCAGCTAGACGGTCGAGATGTTTCTGCTCAGTCTCGGGAATCAGGACGGATTCTAGTGCGGCACGCTTCTGAGCGATTTCGAGCGCGCTGTAACCCTGTCTTTTTTTAAACGCAAGATGCATTGCCTCAAGCTCGGATTGGCAAAAAGTGTCTTCGTGAACAACCTTCTCAGCTAGGAAAACGACGCCCCCCGGCGTTAATGCTTCAAAGATCTCTGCTAATAGCCGGTCCCTGTCGATTAGCGGCAAAAATTGCAGGGTGTAGTTCAAAACAATAACAGAAGCACCCGCAAGCGGCGCCTCGGTCAGATCCTGGCATTGGAGGGAAACCCGGTTGCGGGCAATTAAATCTGAGAGGGACTGGCGACATTGCGCGATCATGGCGGGTGAATTATCAATACCGATAATCTCGGCGCTTTCGGGTGCTGCTTCACTTAATGCTCGAGTTGCAACCCCCGACGAACAACCCAAATCGAACAGTTTTGTGTTGGGTTGACCATATCGCTCGGCAATCAGCGTGATTAAATCGATGCTGAGGGTATATCCAGGGACGGAGCGGAGGATCATATCGTCAAAAACCTGAGCCACCGCGTCGTTAAATTCAAAAGGTGCGACCGCGTCTTGCAAGCTCGCATAAACTTTGTCTCTTTGAGCTTTATGGGTCGATGGCTTTAGGGGTTCCGATGTCATAGCGCTTTAGCCGTTTGTCAGAACGGGTATCTTAAGGGACTTCCGACACAGGTTAAATCCTGATTTAGACCAACAAGGTTTGCGTTTCGCTGTCAGATTTAGGGTCAGATCTTGAATTCTAAGTCCATAGGACTATGATCATGGGGCAAGCCTTTGGTCTTGCTGTTGTATAGAACCCCGTAGGGTCTAAGTCGCCATGAGAAAGGAGTGCCCTTTGAGCGAGAGAATTCTGAGGATCAACACTGCGGGCATGCCGATGGCCTGGTTAACCTGGCAAGAGGCCGTGTTGTTGCACGCGCGGGATTTGGTCAGCTGGACCTACGGCGAGACTTTGAAGGTGGTGCAAGGCGGAATCAATAAGGTTGGGATGCGAACTCGGTTACCGCTGAAAAGTGTGCTTGCCTGCAAGGGTAAAGTCATTACTTTGGATTATCAGCCTTGCCTGTCGAATGCCACACTGTTTCGACGAGATCATCACACCTGTCTTTACTGTGGCCTCAGATTTGAAACCAAAGACTTGAGTCGTGACCATGTGTTGCCTGTGTCCAGGGGAGGTCTAGATGAGTGGACGAACGTTGTGACCGCCTGTAAGCGCTGTAACGCCAGAAAGGGAAGCCGTCTTCTGTCAGAATCGAGCTTGACGCTATTAGCCTTGCCGTATCGGCCGAATCATGCCGACTATCTTGCGTTAACCCATAGTGGTCGAATTCGAGGTGATCAAATGACTTTTCTTAAAAGTCAGTTCTCTGCTCACCGCCGACAGCAGAACGCGTTGTCTTTCGCGGAAGAAGCTTGACGCTTCTTAAAGAGCACTCATTAGAGGGCTTTAGTTACTTGATAAATGATGAGGAGCTCAGCGCCGATGCCTGTCACTTATGAAATGAATCAAAAAACAGCCGTGATCACCATTGACCGAGAAGCACAATTGAATGCCATGGATGAAGCTGTAATACAGGGGCTTAGAGCTGCATTTGAGCGTTATCGCGATGATGGCACCGCGCGTTGTGCGATATTGTGTGCCGCAGGCGATCGAGCCTTTTCCGTAGGTGCTGACATTAAAAATGGACCAAAGGAGATGTGGCAGGGTGTGCCGTCAGTGGGCGTTGTGTTGAATAAGCCCATTATCGCTGCAGTTCAAGGCTATTGTGTTGGTGGCGCTTATATTTTGGTGCAGATGTGTGACCTGGTGGTCGCGTCAGAGGATACCAAGTTTCGATATCCCGAAGCGCAAGTAGGTTTTACCGGTGGTCTAATTGCCGGTTGTGCGACGAAAATTCCTCATAAGGTTGCTATGGAATTTATGCTCTTAGGGCAGGACTTAACCGCTGAACGAGCTTATGAGGTTGGTATGGTGAACCGCGTCGTGCCTCGCGGAACGCAATTAGCTGCTGCGCTCGAATACGCGAGAATTCTTGAACGTAGTGCCCCTTTAGTGGTTGAAACCATAAAACATTTCGTCGATCAGACAGTGCCCAAGGGGCCAGCAGAATTAGCCGCTCTGGCGCGTGATCCGTTACTTCGGGTTAGAGATTCTGAGGATGGTGCTGAAGGACGCGCGGCCTTCAAGGCAAAACGTCAGCCCGAATTTAAGGGTCGGTAGCGAGCTCACTGCAAGCCCTTATCCTTCAATCTTTGTAAGCTCCACACGCTCAAAACTTCCAATACTCTCGATACCTGTAAGGCAATAGTGAGTCGAGGCCGGTCGCCACTTAAGCGATCGAGTTAAAGCCCGATGCGCTGGATAGGCAATTGCTTTTGCTTGGTTGCTGGTAATGGTAAGGCTAGGCGGCAGCAAGTTAACGAGGTAAGACCTTCTATCAAACATTTGGCGGCGCTTGAGTGGCGACCACTCGATTAGAACAATCGCAAATGCTCCCTAAGTAGTAGCCAGCCGGTACAAGATGGCGGTCCTTGTGATTGGCAATGTGGCGTTGCTTTTTTTAAACAGACGCTGCCTTTTTAAGCAAGTGTCTCAGCTCTGATCTTGTAGCGAGCTCAGATCGCGCGCGCCATCATAAGCAATTCCTTGCTCGATAAGCGATTCAATCTGACTGTCTGATAGACCGCTGGCCTTGAGCAGCGCACGGGTGTGTTCTCCGTGGCGGGGTGCAGGCATTCGTTGCTCTGGGCTGGAACGCGAGAATCTAGCCGCAGGTCGAGCCTGCCTGATCTTGCCTGCAACTGGATGTTCGATTTCAAATAGCAATTGGTTTTCTGAGACTTGTGGGTGTTGGATCATTTCATTACGCGTTAAAACCGGCGCGCAAGGCACTCCTGCAGCTTCAAGACGCTCTAACCAATGCTCTGCGGTGTCAGTCAAGAGCGCGTCTTGAGTCATTTGTAATCGGACATCAGCATTACGGTCTCGTAGAGCAGGCGTTGTGAAACGTTCATCGGCTTTCCACTCAGGGTGACCGACCGCATCGCACAGCCCCAACCATTGTTTGTTTGCCATCGCTGAAACCGAGATATACCGTGTTTGAGTTTCGTAAATCAGGTCAATGAACGTGGCTGCTCTTTGCTGGCTGACCTCGTGATCGACGAATGTCTGGCTACCCATGTCAGAGGACCAAAGGAAATTGACCACGGCGTCGAGCATAGAGACTCGAACGTGTTGACCCTCTGCACTTCGAGCCTTATGGACTAAAGCACTGCTGATGGCCTGGGCTGTTACTAAGCCGGTTAACTTGTCCGGCAATATGGTTCGTACCAGTCTGGGCCTGAGTTCGTCGGATCCACCTTGAATCGTTGCGAGCCCACTGACCGCTTGGATAATAGGATCATAGACTGGTTTATGAGAGAGCGGGCCCGTCTCACCAAACCCCGAAATCGAGACATAAATGACCTCAGGGTTGACGGCGACGACATCATCGTAGGCGACGCCCAGACGTTCAACTACCCCAGGCCTGAAGTTCTGGATCACCACGTCGGCATCTTTGGCGACTGCCAATAGGGCTTGTCGACCCTCGGGCTTTTTTAGGTCAAGCGCGAGCGCCTGTTTGTTTCGGTTGTTATTGAGAAAAACCGTTGTAAAGGTTTGACTGCCATAGCCAGCGCCTCGGGCGTGATCGGGGGCCGTAATAGATTCGACCTTGATCACGTCTGCGCCTTGGTCTGCAAGTAGCATAGTGGCCGACGGACCGGAGATGACCGTAGTAAGATCAACAATTTTAATACCTTTAAGAGGTCCTGCCATGATCGACTCCAATAATTCGCTAGACCATAATGTATCAGGTTTTAAAGGAAGACGGTCACGACCATAATCGTTGCTGCTGCTGCCTGCTCGCACAGCGCTGAGTTAATCATTAAAGCGCCGAGATAGTAGGTGTTTGGCCTAGTGGGGCGTTATTCAACGGACGTTTTTGTCACTGACTAAGACCTTATCCTGAGTCCAAGGATGGTTTCAAAGGAATACCATGAAACAAGAACTGGCAATTTTGCTGAGGCTTTCAGGGCCGATGATCGCCACCCAGTTTTTCATTATGGGCATGGGGTTCGTTGATACGGCGATGTCTGGACACTATAGCGCAGTCGATTTGGCCGGTGTCGCGATGGGCGGCGTGATTCTTTGGCCACTGTTTATGTTGTTTGCCGGCGTATTAACCGCATTGACACCCATGGTATCTCAACACCTTGGTGCCGGTCAGCGGGATCTAGTTGGAGCGCTGATTCAGCAAGGCTTGTGGGTCGCTTTGTTTTGCGGCGTTGTGCTTTTTGTAATGGTGAGAAATGCCGAACCCTTGCTTGTATTTTTTGAGGTTGAGGCTGATGTCATTAAGATTGCTACCGCCTATCTAAAAGCGGCTGCCTGGGGATGCCCGGCTGTTTTGTTGTACGTTACGTTTCGATACGCCTGCGAAGGCCTTGGCCAGACGTTGCTGCCCATGCTAATTGCAGGCTCGACGCTGCCCGTGAACGCTCTGCTGAATTATGCGCTAATTTATGGTGTTTGGGGTTTGCCAGAGCTTGGTGGTGAAGGCTGCGGTTGGGCAACGGCGCTTACCATGTGGTTTGAGCTCGGACTGATGCTTGCATTAATTCGACGCCCTTGGCTTTTAGATACAGGGTTATTAAAGCAGTGGTTTTGGCCATCTCAGAGATTGATTCGAAGTATTTTGGTGGTTGGTACGCCAATCGGCATAACGTTGTTTCTAGAGATGACGGTATTTTCTTTGGTGAGTTTGTTGGTCGGGTCCCTCGGCGTCGTTGCGATAGGCGCTAATAGCATTGGTGGAAATCTCAACTGGCTGGTTTTTGTCATTCCAATGGCGTTAGGTTCAGCGGCGAGTATTCGGGTCGGATTTTATGTCGGGTCTAGGGACTACGAGCGCGCCGCCCAAGTTGCGCGATTAGCAGTGACTTTGTCAGCGGGATACGCTTTGATGGCGAGTTTGGTCCTTGTAGTAGGGCATGAGTTTCTACCGAAGATCTACACTTCGGACCCGGCGGTGTTGATACTTGCGGCGGATGTGGTGCTAGTCGTTGCAGCTTATCAGTTTTTCGATTGTACTCAGGCAACGATTATCGGCGCGCTTCGAGGCTACAAAGACACCCAGTTCCCTATGTGGCTCTCCACCATTGGCTACTGGTTCTTGGCCTTGCCGATAGGGGTAGTGTTGGGCTGGGGGCTGCTGGGGTGGAATTTGGGCGTCATTGGATTCTGGATCGGGCTAGGTTTTGGCGTCGCGTTGATCGCATTCGGAGGACTGTTCAGGCTTGGGTGGATCCGCAGAAACGTTCAGCGGATAGAGCAGTTGGCAGCGGTTTAGTCTTTGTTATTTTCTAAATGTCAGATTTTGGGAGGGGCCAATGATTCGATTGCCAAGATCGGCGCCGAGTAATCAAGTTTTCCGGGGTCTTGAAACCGACGGCGCATTGATCGTAGAAGGATTTCTAGAGGCCGAAAAGTTGATGACCTTAAAAGCCGTGGTCACAGCCTTAGCGGATCAACATGCCTCTGGCGCCAGCGGCGAAGCACGCTTTTGGCAAGCATTTCATGGGTCAAAGACCAAACGTTTTACCGGGATCGGTCTACACACCGAGATATTCTTCGACTTACTCGAGGATGAATTGTTGCAGACTCTGGGTGATGCGCTACTGACAACATCGGGCAGCCAGTATTGGATGAACACGTGTCAAGCGATGATTATTGGGCCGGGCGAGCGCGCACAAATGCTGCATCGAGACTGCGACAATTGGTCAAGCGTTACCAGTCTGCTGTGGCCTAACTGCCCCGAGCTGACATTCAGTATGATACTTGCGCTAGACAAAGTTGATGAAGCCGTCGGCGCAACGAGAGTTATCCCGGGCAGTCATCTATGGTTGGATCACAGTAGGATTGGTGACCCAAATGACGCCGAGGCCGCGGAGCTGGCTGCTGGTGATGCCTTGGTCTACAGCGGAAAGGTGATCCATGGCGGTGGAGAGAATCAAACCTTGGATCGATGGCGCTGGGCGCTGCATTTGTCTTTTGTGGTTGGATGGCTGACGCCGGAAGAGGCAGCTTCGCATATCTTTACCCGAGAGCATGTAGCGAATCGATCTGAGCGTACCAAGCGGTTGCTGGGATTTAGTGCTTTTAATCCCTATCCAGCAAGAGGTGGGCGCCTGTGGCTCAAAGATTTCCAGACCTGGTGAGCGCGATCGATGCTTATGAAGGTTTGACCGTTCCTTGATTGGATAGAGCGGTAATCAGGGTAAGGTTTCCGCTGAGCGTCCAAAGTCTGTAACACAGTAGGATGCTAGCGGTGCCCACGCCGGCAGCAAGACCATACCAGAACCCATAAACCTGAAGCGCTGGCATGAACCAACCAAAGCCCAGCGCGCATCCTAAAGGTAGGCCAATAACCCAGTAACTTAAGAGCGCAACACGCATGGGAATCTGGGTGTCCTTGTATCCTCGTAGCGTGCCAATGGCGGTGGATTGGGTTGCGTCAAAAATCAAAAAAAAGACGACGAATAGCAAAAGTTCTCTAGCAAGATTAATGACGCCGGGCTCCTCTGTGTAAAAACCAATGAGTACTTCGCGAAGGGAGAAAATGAGCACAGCGCCCGTAACGGCTAGCAACATGCTGCCAGCGATGGCGATTCCGGCGGTGCTTCGCGCAGCGAGTGCTTCGCCCTCACCAATTCTAAAGCCGATTCTTATGGTTGCTGCCATACCAAGGGCCATTGGCGGCATGAAGAGCACCGCATTGATATTCATTGAAATATTGTGGGCAGCCACCACCTCCGGTCCGTAGCGTCCGAGAAGCAAAGTGGTAAAGGCAAATAACCCCATTTCGGCAAAAATCGTTGCTCCGATCGGCAACCCCACAATTAAAAGTTGTTTAATTCTTGGCCAGTCTGGTGCTGTGATACGCCGCAACCATTGGGTTTTTTTGAAACGGGGCCGGGTCACGACGAAGACAACAAGAATGAGTTGGAACCACATGATGATCGCTTGAGCCACCCCGCAGCCGATGCCGCCTAGCTCTGGAAAGCCGAAAACCCCGTAAATAAGCACGTAATTTAGAGGTATTTTGAGTATCAGTGCCGATATGGCGATCAGCAAGGCGGGTCTTGTAAACCCCATACCGTCGGCGAGAAACCGCAGAGCGAAAAAACACATCAGAGCAGGTATACCGAGAGAGCACATCTGCAGATAGGCAATAGATATCCGCGCCGAGCTCGCCTCGACCTGCAGCAGGTCGTAGATCGGGCCAATTAAATTCAGCAACAGTGCTGCGGCGAGCCCACCGACAATAGCCATCCAGAGGCCCTGTCGAATCACTTCGCCAATCTCTGTAAATTCCTTGGCGCCATTGAGTTGCGACACCGTAGGTGTCACCGCTTGGATGCAGCCCATGAACAAGAGCATCACCGGCCACAAAACACTAGAACCCAATGCTACCCCTGCTAAATCCACCGCACTGTATTGGCCAGCCATAATGGTATCGGTGACGCCCATACCCATTTGCGCCAGCTGAGCCCCCATTAGGGGTAAGGCCAGTTGAAACAATTTTTTTATTTCAAGTCCGATGATTTTCATCGATTGGGTTGCCTTGGCACCTTTGGCGGAATTTTGTTCATAAGATAATACGGCCTCATAAGGCGGCGCCTTGGTTTTGGTCAAGGCCCGGGCAGTATTCATTACGAGTCTGAATTCGGGGCCGCGCGGGTGCTAACAGCTGAACGCAACAAGAGATCAGGCTGCGGCATGGGTGGTCAAGACAGCTTTTGCTGGTGAATTCTGACAACTGCATGTAGGGTCCGCTGTGAAACCGAGGCAACGAGTGCTCAAAGTCCGATGATCCTAGATCAGGCGACAGTTTGCGAGTTTTTGTTAGCGAATTGTGTCGGAATACAGGCGGATTTATCCTCATTGAGTGCCGCGGAACTGAAGGTAGTTTTGCTGTCCGAATGTATTATTCGAAAACGATCAATTGCTTGTCAATGTTCGACAACGATTACCATCTGCCGTCTTAGAAGCACTGAGTTGCAGAAAATTTAAAGCGCTCGCTGAAGAGCCAATAAAAAGAGGGTTCCGGAACTCGGGTGACGAGGATGCGCTACCTTAAGCTAGGTCCTGTCGAGGCTGTATTGATCTAGGTAGGCCAGCAATAGTGCGCCCCGATGCAGTATCGCTGGATGGCTAGCGTTAATTCGCCAAAAACGTGTGCGGGCATCATCTGGATGATCCTCCTCAACAACTTGTTGTAAATCTGCAAGTTGCCAAAGTGCGGTGCTCAGGGTGCTCTTGCTGATGTTTAGCCGTTCGGAGAGATGTTTTAGGGTAAGGGCTCTCTGATCATTAAAGAAGTGAGCTTCCCACAAGGCAAGCTCCACACAATATTGTGTCAGCGTATGGTTTGGATTTATGGCGAGCAAAGAGGTAGACAAAGACTGCGCGAGCGAGATGTTGAGCTTACAGGTACGAATGCCAAATGGGTTATCCACCTCTTTAAATGGGATCTTGGCTCGCCGAAAACTGATTCGAAATGTGTCGATGATAGAGGGGCTTGGTAGCCACTGACCGTTTCGCAGAATCAACCTACCGGCACAAAGACTTTTGTTTAAAGATCGATTGACGATTTCGTTTTCAAAGGGGATGTTGGCGTAATAATCCTCGACAACAAAAGGTTGATTAGCTTCAAAAAATTTAGCGGTGTAACAACATTTTAAATTCCAAATCTTGAGGCTAGATTTTGATGTGTGCATATTCTTAAGGAATTGCACGCCGGCATCGGTTAAACCGGTAAGAGGACCTTTTTGCGGCCGTTTGCATTGAGGCCGAGGCGAGTTTGTAAATCTGAGCTGTGCCATACTTCTTCCTTGAAATATCGATGCTCTTAACGGATGCCCTTAACGGATGCCCTTGAGGTAGTCTTCCTGACTACAACTCAGGCAACTAGAACATGTTTTCCGATTGTAGGCAATACGTTTTCGAGTTCGCTCTATTGATTGATATTTTGGTCTGGATAGCCTAGATATTGCACAGACTAACGACCCTTAACAGTGGATGATTGATCTCGAAGTTGTGAGTAATGATAGATATGCTAGTACAAACGTTGCAGATGATTTTGAAAAAGTTTTGAGCTTAATGACGATAAAAGAGGGTTTAAATATCACTAATGATTTTGGTGCAGCCTTGAAGGCCGCAATTTCAGGTGTTTTATCTTTGATGCTGTCGTTTGGTATTAACGCTGAAACAAACGATCGCCCAGCAGGCTTTGTTAATGTAGCGACGTTTGCGCCTGAGATTATGCTATCGATCCGATACGCGTCTGCGGACAACTTTCTTGGCAGAGTGGTCGAAGGGTATGAAGCGCCCTCGTGTTGGTTAGTGATGCCTGCGGCCGAGGCTTTAAAGCAAGCTCATTTAGTCCTTGAAGCACAAGGTCTGGGGCTTATTGTTTTTGATTGCTATCGGCCTCAAAGGGCAGTTCAGGATTTTGTGTCATGGGCGCTCACCAAAGAAGCTAGTCAGAAAGCAGCTTACTTTCCGAGGGTTCCAAAATCTGAATTATTTGCAAAAGGGTATATCGCTCGACATTCTAGTCATAGCCGAGGCGCGACTGTTGATGTCGGGATAGTTAGGTCAGCATCTGAAACCAAAGCTTCGATCGAGGCTAACCATGAGGCAAGTCAGGCCTCTGTCTGTCAACTGCATGCTTCGCAAGATCAACGAGCCGGCATGCTCGACTTTGGTTCCAGCTATGATTGCTTCGATGTCATCAGTCATACAAAACACCCGACCATAAGTGCAGGCGCAAAAGCGAATCGAGAACTGTTAGTTGAGACGATGTCTGCAGTAGGATTTAGCAATTATCAATTAGAATGGTGGCACTTCACTTTGGACGCTGAGCCTTATCCGACGGTGTACTTTGACTTTCCAGTCTTAGCACAGTGATCGATTGCCTAAAGCTAATAAAGCTAATTAAGTGCTAATGCGGGATGGGTTTTGCGGATCAGGGTCCTTTAAATAACCTAGATTATCCAAATTGGCATCATGGCGAGACTGAGTGATTTCATACTTAGAAAAGAGATAAAGCGCCAAAGAAGGCAGCAATACGCTAATAATAACGATGGCCAACGCCAGGTGTTCTATTGCCGCTATTTTATCTGCTTGCGTCCCCTCTGCTGAAAAGCCCACTACACTCAACAGAACCCCTTTAATCATCAGGCCGATACCTGAAACGGACTTTTGAATAAGGTTAGGGCCAGCAAAAAATAGCCCTTCAGCTCGTCTTCCCGTTTGGGTTTGGCTGTCTTCAACAACATCGGCGGTCATTGACCCGACCAGAATCCAAGCAAGCACGGCGACAGCAGCAGAGATCAGTGAGTGCAGCATCATGACCCACCAAAGCGCGCCATATTGATCGCCATTGGGCGGGAGTATTTGAGTACCAAAATGAATGTCTGTAAGCCTGAGAATTAAGAGTAAAGGGCCAATGACAATAGATAAAATAAACAGTGAGACAGCCAGTCGTTTCTTATCGAATTTTTTAGCCAAAGGGCCTGCAAAGGCGCTGATAGCCATGGCGGCCATTAGATCGATGATGGCAAAGATGGCGACATCAGAAGGTTTCCAGTCCCAAAAAAAACTATTGAAGTAAAATCCAAGGCCACTGGTTAGACCAATGAAAACCGCAAAAACAACGCCGGAGAAAAACAGCATTAGCCAGGATTTATGATTGAGCGTCTCTTTGATTTCGCTCCATATGGCTCGAATCGATGTCGGTCTGCTCGATTTTGGGGCCTCGAGGTGAGGGATGTCTTTGAGGGTGCCAAAGGCAAAAATCGAAGCAGTAATGATGATTAAGCTGCTTCCCCAGAGCGCCAGTTCTTGGTAGCCATCAAAGTTATCGTAAGAATCCTTTAAAAAATATTTTTGGGTTGCCCAAAAAATCCCGGCGCCTCCAATCCAACCGAAAAAGCTACTTAAACCATGGAGTTGGGTTCGCTGATGGTAGTCCTTAGAAATTTCGGCGCCGAGTGCCTCACGTGGAATCTGGTACAGAGTCCATGAGATTCGCAACAACGCGATGAAGAACAGTAATTGGCAGAATAGCCCTAATTGCGAGTCTGCTAGCTGCCATGTGATGAGCAGAAAATAGAACAATGCACCGGGGATAATGCTGGCAAAAATGTAAGGATGCCTGCGACCTAGGCGTGTTCGTGTGTAGTCGGAGAAGTACCCGATCAGCGGATCGGTAATGCCGTCTATCACCAGAGCAATGGCCAGGGCTAAGCTGACCAAGAGGGCATCAAGGCCAAGGACGTTGTTGTAGTAGTAGAAGATCGGCGCACCAAGCAAATTGCCTTTAATGGCTGGTGAAAGATTGCCAATGCCATAGAAGATGAGACTCGAAAATGGTGCGCTTCTCTGTGCCATAAGGGATTCTCCGAGCGAGGCTTTAACGTTAACCTAAACTTCTTCGATAAACTATGTACCAGAAACGACTTTGATGGCTTGGTTCTTGATTTGATGTAGAACTAAACTTGAGCTGCAAGAAGAGATTCGCAAAGTCTTATTAGGCTACGCTCTTAATGTGCCTTCATGGGTATCGGTGAACGTATGAGACGACAAAATGACAGCGGGTGAGGTCAGGGAACTTGGTTGGATAGGGCTTGATCCAAAAAGCCCAGCGATTGATTCGCTCAAATCCACTTTAGCCAGTGAACCAGGGTTAAAAGGCTTTGATGTGTTTTCGCCAGATGCAATCAGCGCGATTGCAAAGGCTTTCCACCGAGATGGCTTTGCGGTCGTAAAAGATGTGTTGTCCCCTCAGGCTCTAGCCTCCTTGCAAACAGGTTGCGACCGAGTGGTCCAGGAAATGCTGAGCCTGGACCCAGAGGCAAGGGGTAATCGTGGATCTCACCGATACTCGTTTGGTGGCGCGTCCCTTACCGGTGCTCAGCTGCATCAGCCAGAATGGGTTGAATTACTTGAAGTAAGCTCGGTTATGCAGATGATTGAAGCGATCTTCGGCAGTCCAGATTTCATTGTGAGAAGTGCTGGCGGTGATTTTTGCTTACCCGGGGCGATCGATTACCAACCGCTGCACTCGGATATATCGGATCGAAAAGAGATTACGCTGAAACCAGGTAAGACACTGGTCTTAGGATCTTTTTCAGATCCGGAGGGTCTGGTCGACTACCGTGACTTACCTTGCCCCTATATCTCGTGCAATTTTTTGACCAGCGATTGGACCTCGCTGAATGGCCCGATCCGACAGATTCCAGGAACTCAGCGTAGCCATCAACCGATCCCAAGTTTGGACGAGGAGCCAGACTGGATGCGCGTCTCAAGGCTCTTTCCTTTGAAAGCAGGAAGCATCATTTTAAGGGATGTTCGCGCATGGCATGGTGGTACTCCTAATGTCTCCCAATTCGTAAGGTGTATGCCAAATGTCGAATTCTTAGCACCTTGGTATCGAGAACCTGTCGTGCGCAGCTTGCCTTTGGCGTTATATGATCGGTTAGAACCAATGGCCAAATATCGGTGTCGCTATATTGTTGAGCAGCCCGGCTCACCGCTCCGTCTTGGCTATCGGCGCGAATTTGGTGGTACCCCGGAGAATTCGCGAAGTCGCCCCAAAGTGCGCTAGCTAGGCGCGATAAGGCGTGCAAAGTTAGGATAACCGCCTCGCGCCTTATGGGGTAATTCGTTAGAATGCATGGGTTAGGACCGAGGGGACAATCTTTTGACAGACTATGATGAGATTTTAATCGCGCTGAGAAAGATTACTCGGGCAATTGATCTCCATTCCAAAAAATTGCTAAAGGCCTCTGGTTTAACGACATCTCAGTTACTGGTGATGCAAGCGATTAGAAAATTGGATTTAGCGTCGCCAAGTGCGATCGCCCGAGAAGTCATGCTGTCCCAAGCCACGATTTCTTCACTGTTAGATCGTCTGGAACGTAACCAGCTTATCCGACGGTCGAAGGGACATGTTGATCGCCGTCAAACTCGAATTGAGCTCACCACATTAGGCGAGGAAAAACTTGCCAATTCGCCTTCACCATTACAGGCAGATTTTGTTGAAAATTATCAAGCACTGCCTGACTGGCAACGCCACATGCTGGTTGCCTCAATGCAAAAAATTGCAGGCATGATGAATGCCGAAGAGCTGGACGCAGCGCCAATCTTAACCACGGGTGACATTCATGCGACCTCAGTGGAGTGATGGCTGCTTTACAATAGTGAAAGGTAAGTAGGCGGCGACCAAGGTGCCGTCATAGCTACCTAACAGAAATTCATGATCCGTTAAGGGCATCCAATCTTGAAACAGCCCTCTTGGTTGCCTGGGATTACGACGCTGCTCGTTGGGGATGGATTCTACCGCGAGCTTAACAGGCCGCTGAATTTGCAAGACAAAGCCCCCCCAGTAAAAGTATCTAATCTCACCTGATCGCATTAACACCCCGACCGAGCCGCGGTCGTTGTGGCCGAGGGTAATGAGGCGCTGGTTGTTTCTGATTCTTATACTGTACATTTATACAGTATAATGTTTTTTAACAGCACTGGAACGAAAACAGTAGATTGCCTATACTGCTGCCTCGCGTTAATGCCTTATTCAAACCGCTCGTAGCTCAGCTGGATAGAGCACCAGGCTTCGAACCTGGGTGTCGGGAGTTCGAATCTCTCCGGGCGGGCCAT
>JADHNJ010000049.1 GCA_016779565.1 Pseudomonadales bacterium | reverse complement strand
AATTTATCAGTTTTTCCAGGGCTTTGGGATAGATATGTGCATTGTTCTCTAAATCATTCTATAATCACGTTCTAATTAATTACGTGAGTCCACTATGTTCCAAAAGAAAAAGTTGAACGTCGCAATCCTTGCGGCCCTTGCCGCTACGACTCAGCAAGCGAGTGCGGAGATCGAGGAGATCGTCGTCACCGCAACAAAACGTGCGGTGCCGCTACAAGATGCGCCTGTGACCATCCAGGCAATTGGTTCAAAAACTTTGGAAGACCAAAATATTCAAGAGTTCTCTGACTACGTAAAGTATCTACCTAACGTCAATGCTGGCGGTCGTGGCCCTGGTCAGAACGAGATCTACATACGCGGCGCCGCCGTCGATGCCATTAACATTACTGTTGCCGAATCTCAGGGATCTGCGCCCAACGTAGCCCTATATTTGGATGAGCAGCCGGTCACTGCTGGCGGACGTAACCTTGACGTCTACATCAGCGACATGGAGCGTATCGAGGTGTTACCTGGACCCCAAGGTACACTCTATGGCGCAAGCTCTATGGCCGGTACCGTTAGACTGATCACTAATAAGCCAGTTATGGATGAATTCGACGCCAGCTTTAATGGCAGCTGGTCAGCGACGGCCGAGGGAGAAGACAGCAATTCAGCCGAACTGATGCTCAATTTCCCAATCATCGAAGGCAAGCTCGCTGCTCGAGTGGCGCTGTATAATGACCGCCAAGGCGGCTACATTGATAATGTTGCGGGCACTTTTCAAGCTGATAACACTATCAATCCAACTTTCCCAGGCGACTCAGTCACCTATGCCCCGGGCACTGTCTTCGCTAATGGTACTGTGGTGGGTGCAGACGGCCTTACCGTGCCGGTTATTAAGACTGTCGCCAATAACGCAGGGATGGTAGAAGACGATTTCAACGACGCGCACTACGCCGGCATTCGGTTGGGTGCCAAATATCTTATCAATGACGATTGGAGCCTCTTGGTTCAGCACACCGCCCAAAGCCTATCTACCGAAGGGGTCTTTGATTATGACCCGCGTTTAGATGATCTTCAGGTGTCACGATTCGCTGACGACTTCCTGGATGATGAATTTAGCCAAACCGCATGGACCTTAGAGGGTCGGCTCGGAGATCTTGATCTGGTCTACACCGGCGCCTTCTTAGACCGGGATGTAACCGCAAACATCGACTACACTGGATACACCAATATTGGTGCCTTTATTTCAGGCTACCAGTGTGAATATCTGGTAGGCGGTTATTACAACGGTTTGGGCACTGGCTACAACACCGATTACGACCCAAGCACGTTTTACACCTTTGATCCTACGATTGGTGGCGATCCCGGCGTGATCGAGTGCGGCACACCTGCTAACGCCGCTCGTATCGAAAACGAAAACACTCGATGGACCCACGAACTGCGCGTCGCCACAAACTGGGACGGTCGAATCAATATGCAAGGCGGCGTCTTTTTTGAAGACTTCGAGATTTTGCATGTCGGCGACTTCAACTACCAAGCACCTTTGGAAGCGGGATTTGCGCCCATCGATATCCGAACAGCAAGTAAGTTCGATAATTCTGAAGCCAACGCCCGAGGCGTCTTAACCGACTCCACACAATTCCGAAATGACAACACTCGAACTGAAGAACAGACAGCGGTATTCGGCGAGATTACGCTGGACGTAACCGACTCTCTTTCAATCGCTGTTGGCGCACGATATTACGATCTTGATTACGGCTTCACGGGTTATGGCGCATGGCGATACGGAAATCGTCCACTGTTCATCGATGACGCCGACCCGACCAACGATATCAGGCCAGCCTTAACGGGCGGTCGGGACTATCAGACCAACTTTGCTGAGCTTCAACCGCTTAATGTCTCTGATACCATTATGCGCTTTACGGCCTCTTGGCAGCCTGAAGGTACTGATGCGCTCATCTTCGCGACTTGGTCCGAAGGTTATCGGCCACCCGGATTCAACCGGGCAGCGGCTCAAAAAGGTGGGGTTTATAGTGCCGACGCGCAAAACATCCGCGACGATGGCACCAACTGCGGCAACCAGGTTGCCATCGCCAGTAACGCATCGGGTTTCCCAGGTTACTGTCTACCCTACGTATTTGACTCAGATTCACTCGAGAATATGGAAATTGGTTGGAAAACCACCCTTGCGGATGGTGCCATTCGATTTAACGGTTCTATTTATCGCATAGACTGGGAAGATATTCAGGTATCCCAGTTCGATTCTCAAAACATCTCGATTCTTACCATTGTCGACAATGGCGGTGATGCTGAAATCATGGGTGTAGAGGGCGATCTAATCTGGTCGGTAAACGACAACTTAACGCTCTTTGCTGCGGCATCTTTCAATGATACGGAACTTGTCTTTGTTGACCCTGCGTTTGATATTGTCGTTGCTGATGCAGGCTCCATGCTACCGTTGACGCCTGAAACTCAGTTCAGCGTAAGAGCCCGCTATGAGTGGGATATGGGTAGTGATCTAGGAGCTCACTGGCAACTGGGTTACAAATACGCCGGCGAAGCCTTGAACTCGATCGTTGATACCGCGGATGAACCCAACACCATGCAAGACAGCTATGGGATTGTTGATGGCTCGGTAGGCTTTGAAAACTATGGTTCGGGCTGGGGCGTTGAGTTGTTTGTCAGCAACTTGACCGATGAGCGAGCGCAATTGCACATCAACCGTCAGGACTTCTTCGAGCGTGTTACGACTAATCGTCCACGAACGATCGGTCTGCGCGTTTCATACGACGTCAACTAACCAACCTAGTGCATCGTGTTAAGCTGTGGTACTTGATCTCAAGTACCACGGTCTCACATGACTTCTGAAACGACTCCCGAAGCGACACAGCTCGCTAAACAGTTGCTTGCTAAGGGCGATGTTGCCGGCGCTGCCTCAAAACTACGCGAACAGATTACCATTACCCCGGACGATCGAGAGACAGGCTATTACTTAGTCGTCTGTCATCGATATGAAGGCAATCTCGACCAAGCCTTAACTGCTGTAAACCTGTTACTTACAGCCTTTCCACGTTTTGCTCGGGGCTATCAGGAACTTGGTTACATCCAAAAAGCTCGCAGAAATGAACCTGCAGCCCTTGGCGCTTTCCGTTCAGCTGTAACCCTAAATGATGCGCTCATTGGCAGTTGGCGAGCACTCATCGAGCTCGCTGATCAGGCTGATTCTGCCCAATTGCTAGATGAGGCCAACCGTCAACTGACCAATCTTTCGGGTTTGCCCAAGCCCCTACTTCAAGTAAGAGACTGGGTAAATGAAGGTCGACTTTTACCGGCAGAGCAACTGTGCCGTAAGTTTTTACGGCTACATCCCAAGCACGTCGAGGGCATGCGGCTGCTCGCTTACATCGGGGTTCAAACCGAAGTACTGGACGATGCTGAGATCCTCTTGAAAAATGCTGTCGAGTTTGAGCCTAAGAACTTGTTAGCCCGTTTTGACTACATCAGCGTCCTTTACAAGAGACAAAAATACGGCGAGGCCTTTGATCAGGCCCAGCGTTTGCTTGTCGCCGACCCAGAAAACGTTCGCAACAAAACGGTTTATGCCAATCAATGCGTTGCGGTGGGTAAATTCGATGAGGCCATCGCTATCTATGATCAAGTCATTCCCAACATTCCAGATCCAGCTTCAGTGTATTTACTAAAAGCCCACGCTCTGAAAACCATTGATCAAACAGCTGAGGCGATCAGCGCTTATAGAGCAGCTTATACCCATAAACCGGGGTTTGGTGACGCCTTCTGGAGTCTTGCCAATTTAAAAACCTATCGCTTCACGGCCTCAGAGGTCGATCTGATGGAAGCCGCAATCAACGATCAAAGCCTGGATCCGACAGATCATATTCATCTGAACTTTGCACTCGGCAAGCACTATGAAGATCAAAAGGCATTTGAGACGGCCTTTCAGTATTACGACGCTGGCAATACCCTAAAGCGTAGGCAGACCGTTTACGACGGTCAGCTCTTGAGTGCGCGACTCCAATTACAGCACACGCATTGCCAAGAGGCACTGTTTACAGGCCGAGAACATACGGGTTGTGCAGATCCTGACCCGATTTTCATTGTCGGATTACCTCGGTCCGGGTCGACGCTTCTGGAACAAATCCTTGCTTCTCATCCTCTCGTTGATGGCACCCAAGAGCTGCCTAATATTGCTGCATTTGCCTTTGATTTAGATGGCAGACGGCGGATCCAAGATGAGCCCCAATATCCCGCATGCCTGGCAAGCCTGACACAGGAAACGCTCGTTAATCTTGGAAAGCAGTACCTTCAAGATACTCGCATCCATCGTGATCAGGCGCCGTTTTTTATCGACAAGATGCCAAACAATTTTCGGCACATCGGTCTGATTCGCTTAATCCTCCCCAATGCCAAAATTATCGACGCAAGGCGTCACCCTCTGGCCTGCTGCTTCAGCGGATTCAAGCAATTATTTGCGAGCGGTCAAGAGTTTAGCTACAGCCTTACCGATATCGGCCAATACTATCGTGACTATCAGCACTTAATGGACCATTGGCACAGGGTGCTTCCCGGTCATATTCTGACCGTTCATCATGAGGCTGTGGTCGCCGATCTTGATACCGAGGTCCGACGGCTTCTCGATTTCTGCGGTCTAGATTTTCACGAAAATTGTTTGAACTTTCATCAGACCGAGCGCAGCGTACGAACCCCTAGCTCAGAGCAGGTACGACAGCCTATCTATCGATCAGGTCTAGACCAATGGCACAATTTTGAACCCTATCTCACGCCCCTTAAAGACGCGATTGGACAAGACATCATCGAAGCCTATCCATCCTTTGATTAACCAGAGAACCTCGCTGCAGCCAATTGCCGCTGCCTTGAACTTACAAGCGCCTATGATAACTGTCTGCTGAGACCCTGACCTCTTGCAGTTCAAAATCGGCTTAGCGAGGACCCCAAACAAGGGGAGGTGCTGAAATATTGACTCACGCATCATCCCAGGTCACCTCCAGCGAGCCCTTTAAAGCAACCGGCTCACTGGATTTATCATGCATTTCTCGCTACATTCTAGGCTTTAATCTCCAGAGAGCACCCCATGGCAACCTTTGATGCAATTATTAGCAATGGCCAAGTATTTGACGGCACTGGCAGCCCGCCGAAGCACGTCGACATTGGCATCAAAGATGGCGTTATTACCGCTATCGGGGCGCTGACCGATGGCGATGCTGAAATCAGAATCGACGCGAGTGGTAAAATTGTAACGCCGGGCTTTATTGATGTGCACACCCATTATGATGGGCAGGCGACATGGGATCAGCACCTCGCGCCCTCTTCAAACCTCGGGACTACAACAGTTGTTATGGGCAATTGCGGGGTCGGCTTTGCGCCTTGCCGACAGTCAGATCATGAGGTGTTGATCCACCTTATGGAGGGCGTCGAAGAGATCCCTGAAACCGCCATGAACGAGGGCCTGCCTTGGGACTGGGAAAGTTTTCCTGAATACCTTGATAGCTTGGACCGAAGGCCCCGAGATATTGATATCGCCGCGCTCTACCCTCATGGGCCCTTACGCGTATTTGTCATGGGAGAGCGTGCGGTTAATCGCGAACCCGCAACCGCCGATGACATTAAAGCAATGCAGGCACTATTAGCAGAGGGCATGGCCGCCGGCGCGGTAGGTTTTTCGACGAGCCGAACACTGGTCCATCGTAGCAGTGATGGCACCTTGATCCCAACGTATAAAGCGGCAACCGCCGAACTTAAAGCCTTGGGTGAGACCCTTTCTGGGGACGCGGGCCACGTATTTCAATTGATCTCAGACTGGGATGACCCTCAGGATGAATTCAGTATTTTAGAGGACACCTGCAAAGCTACCGGTGCCAAGGGGACCTTCACACTTCTGCAACTGGACAATCAGCCTGAACTTTGGCGAGAGCAATTAGCGCTGGTAGAGGCCGCGCAGACACGTGGCTTCGATATCAGAGGCCAGGTCTTGTCTCGCCCCGTTGGCATGATGATGGGCATGCCGTCATCGATGAATCCCTTCTATCGCCGGCCAAGTTACCTTGCGCTCGATGGTCTACCCCAGAACGAACGCTTAGCAGCCCTTAAAGACCCCGCCGTTAAGGCAAAAATTCTTCAGGAGGACAATGAGAACCCTCATATCTTCGTCAGAATTTTTAATCATAAATATGACAAGATGTACCCGCTGGTTGACCCGATTGAGTATCTGCCGGCACCGAGCGATTCGGTTCTTGCACAAGCCGAAGCTGCAGGAGAAGACCCTCAGAGCTGGCTTTATGATTACCTGCTCGGTAATGAAGGGACTAATTTAATTTATATCCCTGCGGCTAATTATGCCGACGGCATTCCTGAATTGTTAAATCATCCGCATACGGTTGCAGCGCTAGGCGATGGTGGCGCTCATGTGGGCTCCATCTGCGATGCCAGTGCCAACCTTTATCTCATCACCAAATGGGTGAAGCAAATGGGTAAGGTGGAGCTTAGTAAGGGTATCTCAATGCTCACGCAGCAACCTGCGGAACTTTACTCATTAACGGATAGGGGCAGGATTGCTGTCGGACTCAAAGCCGACATCAATGTCATAGACCTTGAAGCGCTAAAACTTAAAACGCCGCATATCGTTGCGGACTTACCCGCTGGCGGAAAGCGTTTTCTTCAAAATGCCGACGGTGTTGATATGACCATGGTATCGGGAGAAGTGATTTATCGTAACGGCACTGCGACCGGCGCTTTACCCGGTAAGCTGGTGCGACGGAACGCGTCCTGATTCTTTGCCAGCCAGTAGCTGATCAAAGGCGCATGCCGATCGTCGAGCGTTTTGTACTTGCAGCATGAGCGCCCACAGTCTTAAACCTTACAGCCTTAGGCTCGCGACAAGAACCAACCCAGGACTTGTACGGACTCGCAACGAGGATAGTGTCTTCGGTGATGATGTCAGTGGATTCATGGCAATCGCCGATGGCTTAGGCGGCCATCAGCATGGTCAGTACTGCAGTCAAATGGCCATTGATCTGTTATCCCAAGACCTAACCTTGAAACCGATCGTCAGCGGTGCCGATCTTGAATCAAGGCTCAACCTTTGCAATCAAGCCTTGATTAAGCACCAAAAGCACTATCCCGCCTTCGCTAACATGCGCTCCACTATCGTTTGCGCCCAGCTAACAGCAGATAACACGCTCTGCTTTGTTTGGGCTGGAGATTCGCGACTGTATCACTACAGTGATCAGGGCGGATTACTCCAGCTAACGAAAGATCATACGCTTAAGATCCAAAAACTGAGTCGAGGTGAACAGCCAAAGCCTGGTGATGACAACATTCTGACGAAAAGTCTTGGCGGCAATCAGGTATTTGAGCCAGGACAGGGCGCAATCCGGCCTATGCCATCCGATCGTTTACTTTTGGCCACCGATGGTTTGACCCATGTGGTAACCCACGACCAAATCGAAACCCATTTTGCCCAATATGACGGGGCGCCAGAGAGCCTTGCAGATGCCTTAATTGATCAAGCACTCAACCGCGGCGGTCCGGATAACGTAACGGTGCTCGTCGCAGAAATCATTGCAGCTTAGGATAACTGCCAATTCTGGGACAACAGTCGAATTACTTCATCCATTTTGGCTAACCTTGATCCAGGGTTCTTTGAAAGGCACTGCATTGTCAGATCTTCAAGTAAAGTCGGAATTTTTAATTTGATCAGACTGGACGGCGGTTTGGGCGTCTCATTGAGAACACTATAGGCAAGCTGTTGCATAGATTCCCCCTCTGCCGCTGTTCGGCCAGTCAAGATTTCATACAAAATTGCGCCAATACTGTAGATATCGGTTCGGTGATCAATCTCGACATCGTTAGACAGCTGCTCGGGTGACATATAGCTAATCGTACCTTGAACTTTGCCATGCCTGGTCATGGTAAAGGGCTGCTCGACTTCATCATCCATCGGTGCAGATTCGGCGACCTCTTCGGGCATTTCCCAAACTTTCGCTAAGCCCCAATCCAGCAAGACAACCTCACCAAAGGGGCCTACCAATATGTTTTCAGGCTTGACGTCTCGATGAATCACCCCCTTCGAATGGGCGTAAGACAATGCCTGAGCCACCTGCTCAATCACATCAACTAACTGCGTCAAATCATAGCGATCTCTAAAATCCAGAACCTCTCGCAAAGTATAGCCATGCACCAATTTCATGGTAAAAAAGTAGTGTCCTTTGGCATCTCGCCCGAGATCATAGGTTGGCACTATGTTGGGATGCTGCAATATTGCTGTCACACGCGCTTCCCGCAAAAGGCGTTTTTGCTCAACAACGTCCTCAGCAAAGGCTTTTTTTAACTGCTTGTAACAGACCCGGCGCGACAAATAGAGGTCGGTACACGACTGAATAACCGACTTACCCCCTTGAGCAATAGGTGAGAACAACGCATAGCGAAAACTGGGATTGAGCGTCTCCGCTAGAGGGCGATCTGTATCCTTTAGATCTACCTTTAGGCTTTCAGATTGGTTGACGTCGGTGAATTTTGGCAATGCCCTAACGCTCCTGGAAATTCAAATCGGTCCCTGATACTTAAAGTTCAAAAGTATGACTGCAGACCCTATTCGTTTTAACTCCGAATGATTCTACGCGCAAGTGGTGATCGAAAGGATAGTATCGACAAGTTGTCGATAAAAAGCGGCAAGCTAACACGGTTAAGAAATGGAGGACTCCCGAGGAGTGGTGCAGTTTGGAGGGGTGCACAAAAGTCCTACGGAAGTCCTCCGAGGTGCCTGGGCTTTGTGCCTAACGGCAGACTCAGACCCCCCTAGTGTCACCAGATCCGAGGTGCGAGTAAAGGTTAGTTCGATTTTGGTGGAAAGCGTAAGATCACTGGCGGGCGTCACGGTCAGGTTAATAACTACCTCCCTAGGACTGAGTCAAACATTATTGATACACTCTCTTCGACATTAAATTAGAACCCTTATGAGCTTAGTCCCGCCCGCTAATATCTTTCAAAATGCATGGGTCGTTGATGATCTAGAGCATACCTGCCATGACTGGATCAAGACGTTCGGCATAGGACCTTTTTTTATCACCGAGTATCCAGCTGGCACCTTTAAAACGGTAACTTATAGAGGCCAGCCGGCGGACCTGAGTATGCGGGTAGCGCTCGCCCAAGCTGGCCCGGTGCAAATCGAACTGATCGAACCGTGGTCGTCACCCTCTGTTTATCGAGACAGCGTCCCTGCAGGCTCGGGATCTACTATGCACCATCTAGGCGCATGGTCAGACGATTTCGAGGGCGACTTAATCCGCTACCAAGAACTCGGCTGCGAAGCGATTACTATTGGTAAAACGGCAAGTACCAACTTTGCGTACCTCGACACCCGGGCTCATCTCGGTTGCATGCTGGAAATTGTCACCAAAACTTCTGCGGTCCAGGCGCGTTTTGCCAAGATCGCAGCCGCGGCTGAAAATTGGTCCGGTGAACGGCCGCTGAGAGACTAATATGAACACCCCCATTCAGATCCAGGTCGATTTATCAGACGGCGAGCATCTTGGTGTAGAAGCCTCGGGCGAGCGCCTGTTAATTGCAAAAATAGCAGGCCAATATTACGCAACATCAGATATCTGTAGTCATGGCCGAGTGCTGCTATCTAAAGGAAAATTGCGTGGGCGTCATATCATTTGCCCGCTTCATGGCGCTCGCTTTGATGTAACCTCAGGTCAATGCTTAGCAGGCCCTACGCAGCAACCTATTGCTAGCTACAAGGTTACCTTTGAGAGTGGCGCAATCACTATCCTACCCCCGTTGTGACCGTCCAGCACAACCACTCATATCGTCATAGAACCCTGGCTTTGGCTTGATGACCCTAGCAACTTAGATCGGCTCAGGATTTGACTTGTTCTCGGGTTTAAGACTCGGTAACGTAAACTTTCTGCCGCCACCACTGACCTTTATGACCGAAATCAATTTTTTTTCAGAAACCCTTCAAAACAACCCATTTGATCATTATCACTATTTACGGCAGCAAGCACCCGTTTATAGAGACAGCATGACCGGGATATACCACGTCTCAAGATTTGAAGACGTGCGCCATGTATTGCAAAACCCCGTCTTATTCAGCGGCCAAACACGCAATATTCGAGCCCAGACCTCAGAGCGCCAACAGCGGGTAAATACTCTGTTTAAAGAAAAAGGTTGGCTTCCGGCTGCGACGCTGATTGGAAGGGATGACCCTAATCACAAACAAATGCGCGCCTTATTTAATGAGGCATTTAGGCCTGCGAAAATTGAGGCTATGGATGAATTCGTGCGAGAAACCGCAGAGGCACTCTTTGAGCCCATTGCCGAAGCTGGCACCTGCGACTGGGTGGAAGCCATGGCCGTGCCTTTGCCTTTGACCATTATCGTTAAGCAAATGGGTGCACCGGCATCGGATCTTTGGCGAATTAAATCCTGGACGGACGCGTTTTTTAAGCGCATCAGCATGATGCTTACAGAGGAAGAGGAGATTGCTTGCGTCGAAAAAGAGATCGAGGCTCAACATTACTTCCAACCCATCTTTGAGCGTTTACGACAATTTCCTGACGACACCCTACTCTCAGACCTCGTTAATAAGCCTATTCCGGAATGGGGTCGCACCCTCACTGATGAAGAACTTCACGCAGAAATGATGGCAGACACTTTCGTTGGAGGTAGCGAAACGACGACCAACGCATTATCTGCTGGCATCAAGTTGCTGATTGAAAACCCTGCGGTCTGGGATCAATTAAAGGCCGATCAAGCCTCAGCACTGCGGCCTTTCATAGAAGAAGTTTTGCGCCTTGAATCCCCCGTACAGATGCTGCTAAGACGGGCGACAGAAGCCACTAGTATAGGCGAAACGGAGATCCCCAAAGACGCTTTGATCGGCGTTCGTTATGGCGCCGCTAACCGAGATGACGAGCAATTTGCTTGCCCAGCAGCACTTGACCTGGGTCGAAAAAAACCCGGCGCCCATCTGGCCTTTGGCTCTGGTATCCACCACTGCTTAGGGGCGCCGCTAGCAAGGCGCGAACTGTGGTGGGGTTTTAAAACTTTCCTAGACCGAGTCGAAACAGCTGAGTTCACACCGGGGAGGAACGACTTTAGCTATCAGCCACACTGCTTGCTTAGGGCGCTGAAATCGCTTTCCATAGACATTAAGGTCAAGACGTAGGCGGCCTTTAGGTCTAAAGCCTGAGCATTTTTACCGATTAGGCTTATTGTTCCAACGAAAACCCATTCATTTTAGAGAACGCCATGGCACGACTCGATGACCTAAGAACTTTAAATGGTGGCATTCATCCTTTAGCGCTGAACAAAGTTAAGGACTTTCTTGAACCTTTCGTTAAAGGATTTATCCAACAAGCTCCTTTCGCCGTTATTGCAAGCAGCAATGCAGCAGGTGATTGCGATGCATCACCCAAAGGCGGAAAGCCAGGCTTCATCAAAGTCATCGATAATCGTACCCTGATGTTGCCCGATATTGCGGGCAACAACCTTTTTCAGAGCTACGAAAACTACGCCTCCAATCCCAAAATCGGCTTAATTTTTATGATCCCTGGCATGGAAGTCACCGTCAGGGTCAACGGACGCGTCACCATCTTAGAGGCTGATGACATCACCGACTTTACTTCGAGTCCTGAATTACAGTGGCACGATCAAAAATCGACAATGGTTCAAGGCATACTCATTCACGTCGACGAGGCCTACTTTCATTGCCCTCGATCCTTCAAATTTGCCAACCTCTGGGACACCGAAACGATTCAGACCAACGCTGAACGGCCAATCTCTTCGCTCACTGCACCGGATTAGCCTGCCCGGCTTTACGGCATTAAGCCTCGCTGATCATTACCCTTTCAGACGCTTGCTGAGGCAAACCAAACATCACCGTCAGAGCCAAGCAGCCGACACCTCAATCCTTAAAAACGAGGCCAAAGTCCTGCAACCCTCACCATTGAGCATTCGCGTTAACCCCAACCATCTCAGCCTCGGGCCATGGACCGCGCTCGTATTTTGCAACTCAAACAATTGCCCCTACAGACCTAACCGGGCTCGCCAGTTAGGTCTAAAGCGCTGCAAAACCGATCTTGATGAAAACCGTCGAGCGAAGCATTACTCACGTGCGAGGGTTAGCTTCAAACCAACATTACGACCGGGCAAAGGCGCTTGTTCTTTTACAAATGAGGTATGACGCCTTGCAATATCATCCAACAGGTTACGACCGAACAAGGTCGCTTGTAAGGCCGCCGGCCCTAAATCAAATGTCTTGCTGAAATTGACATTAAGGGATTCATAGCTGTTCGTCGCCAATTCATTTTTAGCCGTTCGGCTTTGACGATCGACATCTTGATAGCGAATTGTTGCATCAAAGTGCTTAAAACTCCCAGCGACTGTCATCATATTACGTGCCGGTGAAATTCGCGGCACGAAGCCGCCTTTGTCAAACTCAGCTCTGGTTTGGTCTCGCCCTATGGACATACGGATCAACCCAAAAGGCAACGACAGCTCAGCACCTAGCTCTACTTCAAAACCGGTAAAGCGAGCATCTGATTGCACATAATTACCAAGAATCAACGACCCATGATCGTGGTCAGCATCATGGTCGATCTCTGACTCATCCTGCAAATAGATATAATCATCGATTTGATTATTAAAAGCCGTAAAGCGACCAAATAGCGCTGCTCGTTCGTAAGCAATGCTGACCTCGGTATTGCGTGAACGCTCTGGCACTAACCTAACGTCACCGACTTCGTAACGCTGCGCCGCCAAGTGAGGGCCGTCGATAAACAATTCGACTGCCGAAGGTGTACGCTCGACACTAGATAGACCGACAGAGAGGTCAACGTATTCCCCAAAAGACCGACTGACCGTACCCGCGAAGCTAGTCGTGGTGAAATCTAAATCGTAGGACTCAATTTCGCCACTATCATGGTGCTCTTCTCCGTCGTGGCCGTCTTCCTCATGGTCCTTGTCATCGTGACCTTCTTCCTGGTGTTGTTCTTCATCATGGTGCGTCAAAGTGCCTTCACGATTGATCTTGTCGATCCTTGCACCGAAATCCACATGAAACGCATCGCCAAATTCTCGGCTAAAATAATAACCCGCTGTCATTTCTCTAGACTGGTTCGGGTTTAAAAAAACCTCTTCGCCTGTTATCGCGATGTCCTCGTCAGCAAGATTTAAGACCAATCGGTGCGAGGCATCTTCTGAATCGAAATTAAATTTCAACCCAACCTCGATGGACTCGTTTGAAAACAAAGTTGGACCTTCATCATGACCTTCATGTCCATCATAGGCGCCTTGCTCGTCGCCATCATGATCGCCATGTTGCTCCAGCAACTGATAATCGCTATTGCGAAGATGTGCGCTCAGACTGTTTAAAAGGCTATGATCAAAATCAAAACGGCCCTCAAGGGTGGTAACTCTTGATTCTGTCGATGAGAATATTCGTTCCTCGGCGCCGTGCTCCTCACCGTGCTCCTCTTCATGCTCCTCTTCGTGCTCGGCCTCACCGAGATGGTCCGAGTCAGCGTGCCCTTCGTCTTCATGCTCCTCGCCATGCTCGTCCGCATGTACAGGAATACCGTAGACAGACGCTTGTTTTCCATAAGACAGACCGACATAACCCCAATCACCCGTCTTTGAGAACCCTAATAGATGTGTTTCTCGCTCAGTATCGGAATTGGCTAGTCGAGATACATAGTCTTTAGTTTCCAGGTCGCCGTGATCTTCGTCAGCTTCATCGCCATGTTCTGAATCGTCGTGATCATCTTCATGGTGACCTTCACTCACCAGCGCACCAAGCGGAACCTTATAGTCGTTTAGATTGCTATAGCTCCCCGCATAGCTAAAGTTGACACCGCCAACATTGTTGCGAAATGCAACTGAGAGGGCGTCACCATCATTGACGCTCTGGGTCTCTCCTGAGAGACGGAATTCCAGTGCGGTCAGATCCTCTTGTGCAATAGCATGGTCAACGATATTCACGACGCCACCCACTGTGCCGTTGGCAAAAAAAAGCGACGCTGGCCCTCTGATGACTTCAATTTGTTGTGCGTCCGTCAGATCGATTTCGTTAATGTGGTCCCCGCCAAGGATAGCAACGTCACGTGACACCATGCCATTTTGTAAAACTCGAACGCGACTACCGCTTAAGCCTCTAATGACCGGCTGACCCACACCACTACCATAATCAGCTGTTGTTACACCGAGCAAGCTGTCTAGCGCATCACCCAAGTTCATCACGGGGTCGCCCGCTAAAGTAGTTTCATCAACAATATGAAGCGGCGTCGCGTTGCTATCTGCATTTCTATGAAGCAGCGATGCCGTCACAACAATTTCCTCGATCTCTGCTGCGCTTGCTGCCGCTGATGCCATTAAAGGCAGCACGGCAAAAACCAGCAATGCCGGGAGGGTAACCGGTATGAACTTTTGACTATCCATTTTCTTAATTCCTAACTCCTCGCCTAACCTACTATCGAATGCCAATCAAAGATCGGCATCCCGCGCCTTTCGGGCGCTGCGATTAGGGCTTTTGTGTCAAACTTGCGGGGGTATCGAGGACAGTTTTTGGTTTAGTCCAATTATCGATACGCAATCACCCGCGTCAGGCAAACAGGCAGTTAGGCGATAGGTGGCGCTCTCGCTGGTGGTTTTTGCACACGCTGAGGGTGCGCAAAAAGGGTTGTGGTCTCAGGAACAGGGCAGCGTTTCTCAAACGCATGCCTCACAAGCTCAGTGTCTAAAATCCCAGGAGAATCTGATGTGTGCGCACAAATGGCGCAATCTAGATCAAGCACATCTGAATGAACATGAGATGCCTCAACGTTAAAATTCACCAGCAGCAGCGAAAGCGCGACTAGTAACGTTGATTGTTTCAGCATCTGATTCATGCCGCGACTATAGGCAAACCCCTCAGGCCTTGTCAAATTTCTGAGCGAATTAGCCTGATCCAATCGACGGCGTATACTCAACCCCCATTGATATCCTCATAACCAGTAGTCGCTAAAAATGCCATTAACAAAATTAGGGCAGATAAAGCTTATTTCCTATATGGAGCCATGCCTTTTGATGCACAGGACAACCTAGCGTACTTAGATTTGAATTGAGATTTGTATTGAGACCAATATCGAACGATCGTTGACCCCAGCCGAGGTTATCTTTCAAGCTTCTACAGGCTAGCTTCAAAACTAAAAATAACACCGGTTAGCCTAAACGCAATACAAGCCCCGTATTGGAGCCTGCTTATCAGCTTCACTATTTAACCATTCAGGAGATAGATTATGAATCGACTACTCGCCGTTGGCTTCGTGGCAACAGCCTTGCTTACAGCAGCCTTCGCTAAGGCCGAACCTGTCATGACGCTTATTACCGTTAACACGCAAGATGCCGCCGGCTACGCCGCTTGGGCAAAATCCAGCGCCCCCGTTATTGCTAAAGCAAACAATGCGACCGCGATGGGTCTTTGTTCACCCACCGCTGGGGCAGAAGTGATGGGCGACCATTACTTGTGGTCTTTCTTTGATTCTCAGGAGACAGCTTGGGGCAATAGCGTTATGAACCCTATTGTTGCCGCTGAAGTCGCTAAAAATGACGTTGAGCGAACGGTTCGTACTTGGGATAACTGGCGAATTGCAAAAGCCGCAGAGAGCACGTCAGATAGAGGCTACTTCTACAATCTTTGGGTGAAAACTGACGATTTAGCAGGCTACCTGAAAGCCTTGTCCAATCTAGAAGCAGAGCTCAATGAGCGCGGTCATCCGATCAACTTGCAAGCCTTTGTAGGCGATACTGGCACCACAGCAGGAACAGTGATGGTTTCGCTTGGCGCTAATGATGGTCCTACACTGGGCCGGGCTATGGACGCCAGAACAGAACCTTGGTTCGGCAAAATTTTAGCCAAACTGGAGGGCGATCGAGTCTATGAGCATGGCTTCGCAATGATTTGTGAAACCTATTACTCTGCTACGCCGTAAATCTCTGGGCTTAGCGCCTGATGGCGCTAAGCCCTTTTTTCAATCAGCCAGCAAAGCATGTAATAACAGGAGAGGCCACCTTATCTTTTTTAGCGGTACAAAAACACCGTTCACCGAACCTGATGTTGCATCACTGATAGGCCTTGGTAACGCGTTCCCTTCTTATCTTCGACACGACTAAACACTCAATATTAGTAAGTTTTACTGCTCAAACCCGCATACCGTGTAGTGCGTGATTGACTCCTGTTGTCCTTCGGGGCCTTCTAGGTCTTGCGAGCGATGATCAACCCAATGCCCGCCACCCATTAGCTCGCTATCTCAATACTCAGGTGAAGATTCATCATCCTGTAATCTCGCTTTACCAACCATTGATGAATCCTGCCACTTCTAATTCGATTCCACCGACCCGACACAGGACATAGATGCTGAACAAAAGCCACCGATGGCGGTATCGGTATCCTCTTTATAGCCACCGCACGGGTAGTTTATAAG
>JADHNJ010000009.1 GCA_016779565.1 Pseudomonadales bacterium | reverse complement strand
CTATCTTTTTATTAGGTTTATAACGTATCAAAGGAGCCACCCGAGCGTGCTCGGATGCGGGTAAGCCAATCCAAAAATCGGCTTTGAGTTTAGTTGCGATCTGCTCTTTAAAAAACTCGCCCAAAGATTGCCCTGACACTCGTCGCACGACTTCGCCAATCAGCCAACCAAAGGTGGTCATTTGATAGCCGTGTGCTGTGCCCGGCGCCCAAAGCGGTGCCGCAGCCGCCAGTAGATCGGTCATGTATTGCCAATCTAAAAAGCCACCTGCTTTGACGTCAGCCATTAGAGCAGGCAAGCCGCTGGTATGGTCAAGCAGCATCGCAAGGGTGGTTTCCGCTTTGCCAGCTTGTGCATACTCTGGCCAAAAGCGTGTAACCCGATCGTGCCGCGATACGGCGCCTTCAGCCATCAGAACATGTAAGCACAGCGCTGTGGCTGCTTTGGTGCAAGAATGCACCACGCAAAGCGTATCTGCCTGCCAGGGCACGGTCTTAGCCCGGTCCACAAAACCACCCTGAAGATCGACTAACACCTGATCCCCAGATACAATAGCCACACTCGCGCCGATCTCGCCGAGTTCGTCAAAGTTTTTTACAAATTGATCAAGTACCGGCAGGAAGCGTTGGTCACACCAGCCGGAGACAACGCCCTCTCGTAACATAATATGTCTTTTCATTGCGCCCGACCTTGTCGTTAATGGTCCTCAGCATACACAAGATAACAACACCGCTACACTTGCCTAAATGGGGTCAATGGTCTTGAAAGCACGCCACAACCAAAAGAACCCTTTTTTAGGCTGGCGCATGGTCGCTGTGGCATTTTTTGTCGACTTTATCGCGGTTGGTTTCTTTTTCTATTCCTACGGCGTTTTCTTCAAAGCGATCGCAACAGAGTTCGGCGATTCACGATTGGGTGTTGCTGTTGGCATTACCTTGACTCAAGCGGTCGGTGCCATTCTAGCGCCGATACTTGGTCGGGCTTTAGATCGATACCCGCTAAAAAGCATTATGGCACTAGGCGCGCTATCGATGGGAACCGGCTTTATTCTCCTCGGCCTGTCGTCAACCGCACTCCAGTTTTACATCATTTTAAGCATCTTTATTGGGTTCGGTTCCGGCGCTATGGGTCAACTGGCAACGTCCAAGCTCGTTAGCAATTGGTTCGTATTGAAACGGGGTATAGCCTTGGGTGTGGCTGCAACGGGCATTTCGCTTTCAGGCGTTGTTATGCCGACCTTAAGCGCAGCGCTGATCACACACTATGGGTGGCGAGAGGGCTTTTTATTCTATGGGATCGTGACGCTCATTTTTGTTGTGCCGCTGGTGCTGAAATTCGTCATCTCTCGCCCGGAGGATATCGGGCAACTACCTGATGGCGAAACCGAGAGTGCTAAGTTACCCCTGCCCAAACCGCCTCTGCGCACCGCTGAATTTTTGAGCAATCGCAACTTCTGGTTCTTGGTCGCAGTCATTGGTCTATTGTTTTGCATTCAATCGGCCACGCTTATCCATATGGTGCCACAGTTAACGGATCGCGGTTACAGCCTCTACGGCGCTTCTTTTATTGCGTCCTGCACAGCAGGCTTCGGAATCATGGGCAAACTTGCCTTTGGTGGGCTCGTTGATCGATGGGACGTGCGTCATGCGCTTTGGCTCGGGATAGGTAGCCAGCTGATCGGCCAGATCATTATGCTTTGGATCCCCGGATATACCGCTTTTTTAGTCGGCGCTTGTTTCTTTGGTTTTGGAATGGGCGGCATCGTACCCATGCAAGGCGCGGTGGTTGGCGCTGCCTTCGGCCGCGCCTCTTTCGGCAGGGTGTTGGGCGCTATGCGACCGCCTATGGCAATTTTACACCTGACTGGAACGCCGTTTGCCGGCTGGGTTTTCGATACGACAGGAGAGTACACCATCGCTTTTATAACTTTTATCGGTCTTTACCTCATTACCGCTTGTGCGGTTCTTGGTATTCGAGTCGATACTAAGTCAACCCGTACTCGTCTCTGAGACAGTCAATTCTGCTTTCGCAAGCAATTTACGACGCCGTATCGTTGTTTTCAGCCAGACAAAAGCAATGATTGCGGTAATCAACACACTTAAGACGCTACCCAGAAAAATACCCTGATAGCCGAGCCAATGATTGCCAAGCAAAGCAAGGGGCACAGACAAAAACAGCATCTGGAGTAACGAAATGATCAGCGGGGGCCCTGGTTGACCTAAAGCGTTAAACGTAGAGGTGCTATTGGCAACCACACCCATCAGCCCCATACCAAGCGGAATAATCATGAGATAAGCGGTGGCGGCGGCAATCACCGCTGGATCTTGATTGACTAGCGCGATGACCTTGGGGCCTAAAAGATAAAGCACAATAAATGCCAAGGCGCCCCAGGCCAATGCAAAAGTGTTAGCCACTCGCAACGCCCTCTGCACACGAGAAAACTGCTTAGCGCCCCAATTCTGTCCGACAAAGGGCGCAACGCTCATCGACAATGCCCACATCACCATCGCCAACATGGTCTCTATTCGCGACGCAACACTAAACCCTGCAACCACGGCAGGACCATGCCCAGCGAGCAGTCGGGTTATCACCGTAAGGGAAATTGGTGAAATTAAATTCGCCGCTATGGCCGGCAGGCCGACATGCAATATGGCTCGACTAGATGACAAGAAACCCGCAAGCGACATGACCAACAAGCGATCACGATAGACGTAATACGCATACATCAAAAAGCTGATCGACCGTGCTATCACAAAGGCGAGGGCAGCGCCTGTCAACCCAAGACCCTCATAGCTCGAAAATCCAAAGATGAGAGGCGGGCCTAGGATCACTTGGATAAGCGCACCGACGGTCATGAGATAGCTTGGCTTGATCGCGTCCCCCGCCGCACGCATCAGTGACGAACCTACCATGGCTACAGCAAAAAACGGCAATCCCAAAAGCCAGATCGTCATATAGCCACGAGCTAACTTTTGAGCCAGTTCGGTAGCGCCCAATAACTTAAATATTGGATCCAGAAGCGCAAATACCGTTACCGCCACTAGCACAACAAAAATCATCACGAGTACAAAACTATGGGTAATCAGACGTCTCGCATTTGGCCAATCTCGGGCTCCAATACTCCGAGCAACAACCGATGATGCGCCAATACCCAGCCCCATGGTCATACCCTGTAATGTCATGACCAACGGAAATGTAAAACCCAGGGCAGCCAGTTCTAAAGTGCCAACGTTACCGATGTATAAGGATTCCATGAGGTTAGCCCCCATGACTGCGACAAATCCGAGTAACATAAACCCGGTGAGCTGGGCCAGATGCTCGGATACAGATCCATCTACCAAAGAGCGACCTTGATTAGGTTGTTGTCCGGGTACTACCTGTTCTGATGCTTTTAAATTAACAACGCTCCCCTTTTGACATTAGCTAAACCCTAAAACGCCTGCACAAGCGAGGCCTAAATCAACGCCTCTTTGATCTCCAAAATACCGCGAGCATCTATCCAAAACCAGCCAATCAGGCAACCAGTCAAAGCCCTTGATCAGCGAGGGTCCTTAAACATTTATACCAATACTTGCCTCGCTCTCGGGCTAAGCGATCGGACCCAAACCTTCGAGCCGGAGGTGATAGCTCACGAGCCAATCGCGTGCACGAGAGTCTCGGCCGAAACATTACCTCCTGATATCACAACGCCTATCTGATCATCGGGTTCGCAGGATGATCGGTCTTTTAACGCTGCGGCCAGCGCCGCCACTCCAGCGCCCTCGGCAACATTATGGGTGCAATCGAACAAGCAACCCATTGCTTTGAGAATCTCGTCATCACTCACGCTAACAATGCGACTCACGCCAGCTTGTATATAACCCAGGGCATCGGCATTTGCCCGCCTTACTGCAAGGCCATCGGCAATGGTGAACCCTGGCGCCGTCATGACGATCTGCCCATCTTGCATTGAATTCAGATAAGTCGGAAAGGCCTCGGACACAACACCAATGACGTCAACCTTTAGCCCAAGGGCGTGTTTAGCGGCCAAAATCCCGCAAATGCCTGAACCTAATCCAATCGGGACATAAACTCGGTCAAGCTCGGTCGCCGCTGTAAAAAACTCAAGGGCATAAGACGCAACCCCTAAAACTAGGTCCGGATGAAAGGAGGGAATCTGGTGTAATCCTGATGCTTTAGCATAGGCTTCAGCATAGGACACGCTTTCATCAAAATCTTTACCAATCTCACGCACCTCTGCCCCTAAAGCGCGCATGGCCCTATTCTTATCAAGGCTATTACCTTCCGGCACGAAAATCACGCAGGGTAAATCAAAGCGCTCTGAAGCATAGGCAATGCTTAGACCGTGATTGCCTCGGGTTGCGGCACAAACGCCTGAAGGTGGCGAAACCGCCATCAATCGATTGAGATATACAAGACCCCCGCGAACCTTAAAGGCGCCAGTGGGTAAGTGATTTTCATGCTTGAGCCAAACCTTTCTACCCATGATCTCGTCTAGGAGCGGCCAATGAATTGTGGGCGTTGGTTCCAAGGCCTCATAGACCAGGCGGCTCGCGGCCTCTATTTCGGATATCGTCGGTGCAATCAATTGACTGTCAGCTTTTAGACTCTATGATAGCAGTCTAACATCACCGGCGCCGATGAGGACGCTTTGATTCTTTTTAGGAACGAACCTTCACAATGAAGATTGCACCACCAGTCTGGATTTTGGTAAGCCTTATTTGGCTCATCGGATGGACAGCCGAAGCGTTAGCGAGCCCAAGCACATTTTCTATTGCCGGTGATGACTATCGAGGCCTTCGCGAGCGCCTAACCAGCCAGGACAAACGACCCTTAACACAATTAGAGCAGTTTCAAAGTGCGGTCGCTGCTTGGCGGTTAGGTGATTTTGCAACGGCTAAATCAGAGCTGTCATTGCTCATTGAGGCAAAGTACGCCCTTGGAGACAGTTACTATTTAGAAGGATTGATTCACCTAAGCGAAATCGATACGGTCAACATCTTTAAGAAAACCGGAACAGCCAAAAAAGCACTCAATGCATGGCAACAAGCCGTGGAAGCGGACCCTGCCCACGCCCTGTCACATTTTGCGATCGTTGGATTTTTTACCCAGGCGCCGGGGATTGCCGGTGGTGATATCGATAAAGCGAAGCAATGGTTACCGAAACTTCAGGCAGCGAGTCCATATTTTTATCAAATCGGCCTCGGTTTGATCTCAGCTAAAGCGGGAGAGGCCGAGGCGGCCGAAGCACAACTCACTGCTGGTGCTCTCACCGAAACTGATCAACCAGTCGCGATGATGCAACTAGCACAATTTTATTTTCAACAAGAGGCCTTCGACCAGGCCCTGGCTGTTTTATCGCGACTGCGTGACTTACCCCGAGCTTGGCATCATCCCACCCTCGGGCAAATTTTGTTAATGCAAGGTTTGGCCACTGATGCCTTGGGGGATCGAAGCGCTGCTGAACAATTTTTTCAGCAGGCCGCCGCGGTAACCCAAAGCCCTGGCCTATCGAAGCGCATTGAGCGTGCCATCGAAGCGTTATAAGGCTGGGATTATTTAGCTTGCGTTAATCGAGGTTAGAGCAGAAAAATCAAGATCATAGACATTCCAAGGGTTTTGTCGAACTCGCTCGTCTAAACGCTCGGCATCGTCACCGACCAATATACGCCATTGTTTGGCTTTCACCCCATTGAGAATTACATCCGCCGCCTGATCAGCTGACATAGGCGCGTTGTCCCGAAACTCAATGCCACGCTGATGCATCAACGTTCGCAATTGGTCATCGCTGACATTCATAATGGCTTCTGAGATTG
This sequence comes from Pseudomonadales bacterium, assembly GCA_016779565.1. Classification (GTDB taxonomy): domain Bacteria; phylum Pseudomonadota; class Gammaproteobacteria; order Pseudomonadales; family Azotimanducaceae; genus UBA9926. Next base: position 60,869 of record JADHNJ010000009.1, on the reverse strand, counting down.
GCCCAGGCTGATTCATCAAGCGTTCACGAACGACCTTAACTTCGGCTTCGCTCATATCCAGCGGCGCAGTATGGCCAAGAATCCTGCCCGAATTAATCGCAATCGAGGTTCCAATGTGCCCTGGCATCACGACTGAGACCGAGATATGCGGTGCATTCAACCGCAAATCGGTAATCAATGCCTCGGAGAAACCTTTGACCGCAAATTTAGCCGCGGCGTAAGCGGTGTGGGGCACGTTCGGGCCCAGGGAAGCCCAGAAGCCGTTAACACTACTGGTGTTGACGATGTGGGCCTCAGCGCTGCGCATCAACATCGGTAAAAAGACGCGGCACCCGTAGTACACGCCATACCAACAAACGGCAAAGGTTTTTTCCCATTCTTCTCGCTCACCGGCGACAAAACCACCGCCGCCACCAATCCCTGCATTGTTAAACAAAAGATCGATGGAATCACCGTGGGTCTCGGCCACCTCGGTTTGAAATTTGATCATGTCTGATTCAATAGACACATCGCACAAATGCGTTGAAATGCGCACACCATCATTGGCTTCGCACAAGGCTCGGGTCTCTGCCATGTTTTCCTCGACCACATCACACAACGCAACATGACATCCAGCCTTGGCCAGCGCTTGACACAAGCTTCGGCCCATACCCGTGCCCCCGCCTGTCACAACTGCAATCTTTCCCGAAAAACTGTCCATGGTCACCCTTAATCCTTGTCTACGTCGACTCTGATGTAACCACTCGGCCTGATATGAATCAAGATCGCCAAGCCAATGAAGGGAGCCGCAGCAATCATTCCTGCCACAAGGCCTGGACCGCGATCGGCAAGCAGGGACCATAACAACATACTTAGTGCTACCTGAGCGACGTACAAGCCCATCCAAGGCCACAGCCATGACTTGCCATGCATCAGTCCATAAGCACCCCAGCCATATACAAACCAGTGCAGCAGACCACCTAATTTTGCTGCCCAACCCGTAAACATCATGCCAAACCAGACCTCCTGATCTGCCTCTAACGGCTTATAAAACAGATCAAAAGGTAAATAGATAATCGTCATGTATAAACAGAAGGCCAGTAGGGCGTTCGCCCACCAGCTTCTGACAGCTAACGCTTTTTTGGTGTCCGCGAAGACCGTCATGGCACCGCTCCCATCTATTGGATATGTCGCACCAATGCTTGCACAGTGCTTGGGACTGACCTCACTGCGGCAGTCACCTAGCGCTCGATAAAACTCTTTAATTGTTCAGAACGCGCGGGGTGACGGAGTTTTCTCAAAGCTTTGGCTTCTATCTGCCGAATACGCTCCCGGGTCACAGAAAACTGACGGCCAACCTCTTCCAAGGTGTGATCCGTATTCATGTCAATGCCGAATCGCATTCTTAACACTTTGGCTTCTCGCTCAGTTAAGGCGGTCAAAACTTCATTGGTGGTCTCACGAAGCCCTTCGTCGGCAGCATGATCCAGGGGTGACTCTACAGACGTGTCGCTAACCAGATTCCAAATGGTTGAATCATCGTCATCGCCAACTGGGGTTTCCAGCGATATCGGCTGTTTAGCGACATCGAGGGCTTTAATTACTTTATCTTGAGGCAATTCCATCTTCAGGCTGAGCTCCTCAATGGTGGCGGGGCGGCCCAACTCTTGGAGTAGCTGACGGCTCAGCCTGTTAATTTTGTTGACTGTCTCCATCATGTGGACCGGTACCCGGATGGTTCGCGCAAGATCCGAAATACTTCGGGTAATCGCTTGGCGAATCCACCAAGTTGCGTAAGTCGAGAACTTAAACCCTCTACGATATTCGAACTTATCAACCGCCTTCATCAAGCCGATGTTGCCCTCTTGAATCAAATCCAAAAAGTGTAAACCGCGATTGGTGTATTTTTTTGCAATGGATATCACCAGCCTGAGATTAGCCTCGATCATATCTTTTTTGGCCCGCCGCATGGCCGTCAGCGCAGAGTGCAGTGCTTTGTGATTTTGCTTGATCTCTTCAACACCGATGCCTCTGACTTCGGCGACACGTCGCATCGTCTTAACGGCGTGTCGCAGCGAAACACGGTTAGCATCTATTTTACTGGACCAGGGCTCGCCAGCTTTTTCTAGCTTATCTACGAACGCAACGTCGACTTGGCAAAGACCATAGCGCTCTAAAAATTCCGCTTTAGGCATGCCACACTTTGTCGTACAGATTTCTCTGATGGTTTTTTCCTGGGCGCGGATCATTCCCATGTCAGATTCGATCATACTTACGAGGGGGTCCATCACGGCAGGGACTAATTTCAGTAAAGAAAACACGTCTTGGACTTTCGCGAGGCCTTGCTGATATTTCGGTGAATCGGGCGCGTTTTTTGCCGCCAAACGCAGCAAAGCTTTCTGCGTTTTACGTAATTGAGCAAATCTTGAAGCCACTAATTCTGGGTCAGGCCCGTTGTGAGTTTCTGTTTCACTTTCTTGAAATTGACCACTGGATTTGGCTTCGGCGATGTCAGAGGTATCTGGAATTTCAGTCTCAGGGTCTAAAAACCCCGCGATGATCGATGACACATCCAAAATGGCGGTATCGTCTTCTTGCTGCTCAATCAGCCGGTCATAGGCTTCAAGGACATAATCTACTGCCCCCGGGTAGCCCGCTAAAACTCGCATTGCATCGCGAATGCCATCTTCAATGCGCTTGGCAATAACAATCTCGCCCTCGCGGGTCAACAAGGGCACTGTGCCCATCTCGCGCATGTACATCCTGACAGGATCCATGGTTTTGCCGGCGGCATCGCTGATGTTGAGCAACGATTCCTCGGACATGGTTTCTTCTGAATCGGTTTTTAGATCCGCCAGATCCTTAGGGGCTACTTCGCATATGATGACGTTCAAGTCGGCGAAGGCTTGACAAATATTATCAAATTCCTCCGAACCTAAAATTCGTTGGGGTAGTGACTCAGTCAATGTGTCGTATGTGAGATACCCGTCGGCCCGGCCTTTTTCGATCAGTGAGTTCAGCACCGACTCGATGTTCTCAACTTCATCGTCAGCCTCGGTCGCCAGCACGATCCTGCTGGTGAGTACCTCGAGGGCATCCATATCATCAGCTGAATTTTCAATTGCATCGCTTTCGATAATCGAATCAAAGTCACCCTCTGTCGTGTGATTTGCCATTTACCGAGATCTCCTGTTTGAGTTGATGCTGCTTTAGGTTCAAGCGAGCACGAAAAATTGCTTCTTTTTGGGCTCGAACGTCGCTATTCGACGTTCCATTCAACGGCTTGGCGCGCGCGCCTCCGACAGGAAATTGGCGACCCTGACACCAATTTTCCGCCACACTCTTATGACGCAGCTACGTCTGGTAGTGCAATTCCTAACATCACTCTGATATATGCCAGAGCATAACACTGATTTACCGCTAAGACATCCGCAAAACACTTAGCCCAACGAATCATATACGCAGTATATCAGGCTAAGATTCGTTCCTCAGTCTTACTGCAATGCCGTAGGCGATTCTCGCGCTAAGCCAAAGTGCCGGTGAATCGACGAGACCAAAGAAAGCTTCAGCGCGGTCGAATCGATTGTCTGACGATAAACTCAAAATATTGAAGCATTAAAAATCATTAAGTTGTGAGTAATATCTTAAAGTCAACTCATTCGAAGCGGAGAAACCTCCACTTTTTATCCCTATCTATCCACAGAATTGCTCCTTAACATCGTCAACCTCGCTAGCGTCAGCTGGATGACATGCATGTGTTCTCCTCGGCAGGATGGATACGCCTCCAGCTGCGCTAGCTGAGACCAATCGCGTTCTCTCGCTGTCAATACCTTCAACTTGCATGAGACACCCGGATCTAGGCAAAGGATCTAAGCGCTCTTGATAGCCCGCGAGTCTTGATTACGAACCTCTCCGATGAGTTTCGCTGTCGATGAGCTAGATTTTGAGCGGCTGTCTAACAAGACTGTCCAAGCGATGTTTTGACGTTATGCGCCCAGTTTGCCCCTAACGGGCTTTGTTGCGATCGCTTAGCAACGGCAATAGCAGCGCCTTCAAGTCAAGGTTTGGATCGCCAACCACTAAAAAGTCAGGGTTGAGCAGGCTCTTCTTCGCGTTGTACCGCAGGGGCTCAAAGTCTGTGTCAACGACTTGACCACCTGCAGCCAACACGACGGCATGCGCCGCAGCGGTATCCCACTCACTTGTTGGCGCGAGCCGCGGATAGAAGTCAGCCGCACCCTCTGCTACTAAGCATAATTTTAAGGAACTTCCCATGCTCGTTAGCTCAATACTGCTGAACTCCGTTCGCATTTGAGCAAGTAATTGCTCAAGTGCATCTGACCCGTGCCGACGGCTGGCAACGACAATCAATGCGCCCTCAGACATTAAGGGCAGCTCTCTGACGGATATCTCTTGGACTTGGCCTTGGCTTACCTTGGCAGCCTCGCCCCGCACAACATCACCCCAGTAGGTCGTATCCTTTACCGGTACGTGTACAACACCCATGACCGGCCGGTGATCATCAATCAGTGCTATGTTGACCGTAAACTCGCCATTCCGCGCAATAAATTCCTTGGTGCCATCCAAAGGGTCTACTAAAAAATAACGCGCCCAAGACGCTCTTTGCTCAAACGATATCGAGTCACTTTCTTCGGAAAGCACTGGAATCTCTGGAAATGCCTGCGCTAACTGAGACACGATGACTTTGTGGGCAGCAAGATCGGCTCGAGTCAAAGGAGAGTCATCATCTTTCGTTTGGACGCCAAAATCTTCTTCTGAGTAAACGTCTAAAATTGCCTCACCCGCCGCGCGAGCTATCTGGATCAAAGTTTCTATCATAGGTTTATCTGTGCTCTTATCGGGGATTCGCTTAGGTTACACTGAATTTTACGTTTTCACTGATGATCATCGGATGACTTGCTCGGTTTTAGACTTTGATACCATTTTGTTAGATATGGATGGAACGCTACTTGACCTATACTTTGACGATCAGTTCTGGAACAAACGAGTTCCAGATGCCGTCGCCAGACAAAGAGACATGACCATCGACGAGGCTAGGAACCTTGTGTTTTCTGCGCTCGAAAGCGCTCAAGGTACGCTATTGTGGTATGACTTTGAACACTGGTCAGAACAATTTAATCTCAATCTCGATGCCTTGCAGCGAACCCAAAGTAAGCTCATTAGGCCAAGGGTCGGTACTGAAAATTTTTTAAAATGGCTCTGTAAGCAAGATAAACAGGTAATCTTGGCTACCAACGCACATCCTAAGGTGCTCACCTTTAAATTGTCTGTCATCGAACAGCAATTGCCAGCCTTTGAGCACTACTTCTCTAAGATCGTCAGCAGCTCAGACTTGGGCCATCCAAAAGAAGCCGCAGACTTTTGGCATGCGCTATGCCATCAGCTACAAATCGGGCCGCAACGAGCCATTCTTGTGGACGACAACCCTCACGTATTAGCCGCAGCAAGGCGCTATGGGATCGGCGGCCAAATCGCAATCAACCAACCCAATTCACATCTTGCACCACAAATCGTCCCAAATTTTGATAACGTCTGTTTTCTCGACGAACTTATCACAGAGTCAATTCATGACCATTAGGACCGATAAATGGCTTTGGGCCGCCCGCTTTTATAAAACGCGCGCCCAAGCAAAAGACGCGATCGATGGCGGCAAAGTCAAAGTAAACGGCGCAAGGACCAAGCCCGCGAAAGAAATCAAGATCGGTGATCTTGTCGAATTTAAGGCCGGGTGGGATGACCGCACTGTCCGTGTCATTGCTCTATCAGATGTGCGGCGAGGCGCGCCTGCTGCGGCGCTATTATTCGAGGAAACATCGGAGAGCCTCGCCAATCGGGTCAAAGCAAAACAAGATCGAGCAAGACTCGGGGTGACACCAACCTCTCACCGACCAAGTAAACGTGATCGACGCCAAATCCATCGCCTTAAGTCAACCACAGGCGCTTAGTTTTTTCAGATCGACAGATCGTTTATTTCTGCCAGAAGAGGGTGATATGCTGCAGGCGAGCAACTGCTGGGCGATGCCGTCGACAGCACAAAACGGTGGGCAATGCGCCGCCAGTTGAGCAAATCACCGCGCAAGGAAATAGGCATGCCGACCGATCTCATAACTCAAGTTTTTGATCAGTCCGACGCTAAAACATTACTGACTTTTGGCCGGGGCATCGAAAGAGAAGCATTACGGACCGACTCAAACGGCCAGCTAGCACAAACACCTCATCCAGAAAGCCTCGGCGAGAAGCTCACCCACCCGCTGATCACCACTGATTTTAGTGAGGCTCAGCTCGAGCTCATTACCCCGGTGCACGCATCCAATGAGTCCGTGCTAGCACATCTGGAAAATATTCATCAGTGGACCGCTCAGCGTCTTGGAGAGGAACGCCTGTGGCCGGGCAGCATGCCTTGTGTGCTTCCAGGGGAGGCCGAGATCCCTTTAGCCTATTATGGTCAATCTAATAGCGGTCGCCTGAAAACCACTTATCGACATGGCCTTGGGCTACGCTATAACCGCACTATGCAAACGATCTGCGCAGTGCACTACAATTTCTCCTTCGCGACGCCTCTGCTCGAGCGACTCGAGCACTTTGAAGGGCGCACCAATCTGACAGAACCCGAGATCATCGCAGCTCGTTCTAGCCGCTATTTTGCCCTAATGCGTAATTTTCGGACTCTAGCCTGGTTGCCTGCCTATCTCTTTGGCGCGTCGCCGGCAGTTGATGAAAGTTTTCTACGAGATGATCAACATGACCTAACGCTTTTAGGTGAACGCACGTTTTACAAGCCCTTTGCCACCAGCCTCAGATCTGGTGGTCTTGGCTATCAAAGTAGCACGCAATCCAACGCGCTCAACATTTGTTATAACAACCTTGCAAATTACACCCAAACCTTGAGGGACGGTATCACCACCGAGCATGAGCCATACCGGCAGCTCGGCCAGCAGAGTTTGGCTCGCTTTCCTCAAGTTAATGCCAACCTGCTCCAGTCTGAGGCCGAGTTTTATAGCTCTATCAGAGCAAAGGCAACACCGCCAACAGGTGCAAATTTCCTGGCGCATCTTGATCGGTCGGGGGTTCAATACATTGAAGTTAGGCTCTTGGATATCAATCCATATCTACCCCTAGGGGTAGATCTCGCGCAGCTTGATTTCATGGATCTTTTGATCTTGCATTGCCTATTAACACCAAGCCCAGAGCACGACCCGACTTTATGCCGGACCGTCACTGATAATTTTCATCTGGCCACTGAATTCGGCCGCAAGCCCGGGCTTGCACTGACCAAAGACCATCAGTCGATTGCCCTCACGAGTTGGGCAGGATCGCTATTTGAAGCGTTGGAGGATCTTGCCCAGGCGTTGGATGAAGTGCATGGTGGATCTCGCTATCGAGCGTGCTTATCGTCGCTCGCACCCCGTGTTACCGATCCCAGCAAAACCCCTAGCGGCCGGATTCTCAGCGACCTCAGCAGCGCCGGCAGCAGCTTGTTAGATCATCATAGGCAGCTATCAGCTGACCACTTTGATCACTGCTATAACCTCAGCCTAAGCGCCGAAATCCAAACAACACTTGATGAGATTACAGCGACATCCCGTCAGTCCTTTAAAGAAATACCCACAAACACTGATGCCGAGTTCGAAGCATTCTTGGCGCAATACCATCAAGCCTACCTTCCGACTGGATGAATCATTTAGCGCACCTGCTGTTAGCGAATGACGATCTCAACCTCCTGGTTGGCGGCTTTTTAGGTGACTTTGTTAAAGGCAGGCTGAAAGGCGAGCGCCCAGAAGCCATCGAAGCCGGTATTCAACTCCATCGGGCTATCGATCAGTTTACGGACTTCCACCCCCTGGTCATACGTTGCCGCAGTCTGTTGCCGACGAATAGCCGACGAGTCTCCGGGATCATCATTGATATCGCCTTTGATCACTATCTCGCCTGCGAGTGGGCGCAATTTTCAAGCATTGATTTACAAACCTTTGACACAGAAACGTTCGAGCGCTTGTTGGTACCTACAATGCAGCGTCATTTCCCAAATCGAGCACTGATAGCCTGCCAGGCGATGCAAACCCGTAAATCCCTACTTCGAACTCGGGACTCAGGCTTTATCGATCAAAGCCTCCTGGCCATCGGCAAGCGCTTGCGAGGCGGTGACCAGTATTTCAACTTTGAAGCTAGGCAAAGTATTCACGAGGCTTTGCCTAGCATTCAACCGTATTTTCGCGAATTTTTTGCCAGCCTACAGGGTTTTGTGGACAATTGGCGCGAACACAAATTATCTTCTTCGGCGGCATTTGCCGACGGTTCTGCTTGCCATATAGATGGCTAAGAGGGTGCGATGCTCAGGTTAACCCAAAGACAATTACTCATCGGTTTAAGCTTTATCAGTTTCGCCATGATCGGGGTCGCTCTCATTATGGAGTATGGCTTTGGGCTTGAACCCTGCCCCTTATGCATCTTGCAACGGGTCGGCATTGTTGCGGGCGGTGTGATCGCACTACTTGCTGCACTGCATCATCCAGAAAGAGGTATGACGTTATATATTGGCGCAATTGGCCTATCCTACCTGTCAACCTGTGGTCTCGCCGCGAGACAACTTTGGCTACAGAGTCTCCCGGCCGATCAAGTCCCTGCCTGCGGACCTAGCCTGGATTATTTACTGGATGTGCTGCCAATTTTTGATGTTTTAGCGTTAGTGCTCAGCGGCGATGGGAGCTGCGCCGAGGTTGCTTGGTCATTTTTGGGGCTATCGATTCCTGCATGGGTGCTTATCGGTTGTATCCCTCTTCTAGTCATTTTAATCTCCGTTCCGAAAGCCTCGAGATCCTAGTGTGCGTCAGCACTTCGGGGCTATTTCGACTGGCCTCTCATCAGGCTTTTGCCGAGCAAATTTGTGACGCTGTCGATTTCTCTCATGAACATGTGATGCCATGCTTGCTTTTCAAAACGTAACGCTCAGGAGAAACGGCGAGATCCTCATTGAAGGCTTGTCTTTAACGCTGTATCAAGGGCAGAAAGTCGGCCTCGTTGGCGCCAACGGCATCGGCAAAACTAGCTTATTTAAAATGATTTTAGGCGAACTCGATGTTGATACCGGCGATATGGATCTCAGCCCTCAGATCCGTATCGCTCACATGGCTCAGGAGATACCGAGCAGCTCTCAATCGGCAATGGCGTACGTCTTATCCGGGGATGCTGCGCTGACCCAAGTCAAAGATGAAATCGCTGAGGCCGAGCAGCGCCAAGATTTCGAAAGCATCGGTCAATTATTCGAGGTCTTGGCAGACTTAGACGGCTACACCGCCGATGCTCGGGCAGAGCAGCTGTTGACGGGCCTTGGTTTTAGTCGGGAGGATTTTTCGCAACCTTTAGCCAACTTTTCAGGAGGCTGGCGAGTCCGGCTTAACCTAGCGAGAACCTTGATGCAGCCTTCTGATTTGTTGCTGCTAGATGAGCCGACCAATCACTTAGATCTTGATGCGATATTTTGGCTTGCTAGCTGGATACAGACTTACCCGGGTACGATGATCTTGATCTCGCATGACCGTGAATTTCTCGATGACTGCGTGCACCATGTAGCCTACATGGCAAATAACCGTATTCAATTGTATGCGGGTAATTACTCTGCTTTTGAATTGCTTAGAGCAGATCAGCTTCGGGACCAAGCAAGGCAATACGAAAAACAGCAGAAATCCATAGCTCATATGGAATCCTTCATACGGCGGTTTCGCTATAAAGAAAGCAAGGCACGACAAGCTCAGAGTCGAATCAAAGCGCTTGAACGCTTATCGAGGGTTGAAGCCGTACACGAAGCTTCGCCTTTTCAATTTAGGATCCGCGAAGCCCAGCGTCAGTCTGATCCACTAATAACGCTGCAGGATGCTGATCTTGGTTACGATGATCCAATTCTGAAAGGTGTGAGCCTAAGCCTGTCGCCAGGGGATCGAATTGGGTTGCTCGGTGTCAATGGCGCGGGGAAGTCCACCTTAATAAAGTCCTTACAAGGAATCCTGCCGCTCCTCGAAGGCGAGCGGGTTCCAGGCTTACATCTGACGATGGGATATTTTTCGCAACATCAAGTCGATGATTTGGACCTGCGCCTCGCGCCCCTCACGCACTTGCAACGCTTAGCACCCACCGTGAGCGAACTCAACATTAGAACCTTCCTCGGTGGCTTTAATTTTCAAGGTGATCAAGTTGAAAAGCCTGCCGCACATTTATCAGGCGGCGAAAAGGCGAGGCTCGCACTCGCCATCGTATCCTTCCAGCAACCCAACCTGCTGTTACTCGATGAACCCACCAATCACCTCGATATGCAAATGCGTCAGGCGCTAGCCACCGCAATGAACACCTTTGGAGGTGCAATCATTATCATTTCTCATGACCGTTATCTGCTTTCGAGTACCGTTGAACAATTTTTATTAGTTCACAATGGAGGCGTTGAACCCTATGAAGGTAGTCTCGGCGACTACCGAGCTAACCTAGTACTACCCGGCACAGACGACGCTAAACCTGATGGCCAATCGTCCACCTCGGAGGTCGCTCATCTTCAAGGGCAGGCTAAGCCCAAAGTCGAAAACTACAAACGCCAAAGACAAATAACCACCCGAGTTGCGACCATCGAAAACAGAATCACGCGGCTCAACGAGAAACTTAGCGATATCGAAGCGAACCTTGCCCAGCCCATTCACTATGAGGATCCAAGAAGCGAATCGTTACAAAGTCTGCTGCGGGATCAAGCATCTTTGAGGGATCAAATCACAGCCCTTGAGGAAGAGTGGTTAGAACTAGAGACCGAGCGTGACAATCTAACCTAGTCGCATGCGAATACCCGCCAGTGCTTCTAGGACAACAGGGAAGTGATCTATACTGACGGTAAGGAGTATCCAATATGTCACGACAATTTCCGCATGCACGTTTGCGACGCCCTCGTAGCCAACCTTTCAGTCGCCGCTTGGTTCAAGAGCATGTCCTCACAGCGGCTGATCTCATCTATCCCACATTTATTATTGAGGGCGACAATGAGCAGCAAGCCGTACCCAGCATGCCTGGTGTAACCCGCAAAACGATTGATTTATTGCTGGAGGATGCCTTTGCGGCCGCTGAGCTCGGTATTCCTCTGATGGCACTATTTCCAGTTGTACCGGCGGAGAAAAAGACTGCCGGCGGAGAAGAAAGTCACCGTGCTGATGGTCTGGTTCAAACGGCGATTCGAGCCTTAAAAGCGGCAAATATTAATATTGGTATTATGGCGGATGTGGCGCTTGATCCCTATACCAGCCATGGCCAGGATGGCCTCATCGACGACGACGGGTACGTGGTCAACGATCCCACCGTTGAAGTCCTCGTTAAACAAGCGCTTTCCCAGGCCGAGGCTGGCGTTGATATTATCGCGCCTTCAGACATGATGGATGGTCGGATACTGGCGATTCGACAAGCGCTCGAGGCGGCGGGACACATCAATACCCAGATCATGGCCTATTCAGCTAAATATGCTTCTGGGTATTATGGGCCCTTTAGAGATGCCGTCGGTTCGGCGACTCAGTTTGGAGGACGAGATAAAAAAACTTATCAAATGGATCCAGCCAACCGATTAGAAGCACTACAGGAGGTCGCCTTAGACCTGCAGGAGGGCGCCGATATGGTCATGGTTAAGCCTGGCATGCCTTACCTGGACGTGGTTAGTGCCGTCAAAGCCCGCTTTGGGGTGCCCACCATGGTCTATCAGGTCAGCGGCGAGTACGCGATGCATAAGGCAGCCATAGAAAAAGGCTGGCTGAGCGAAGACGTTATTGTCGAATCCCTTACTTGTATGAAGCGAGCAGGAGCAGATGGTATTCTCACGTACTTCGCAAAAACCGCAGCAAAATGGTTAAAAGCTGGATAATAGCGAAAAAAATTAACCCAGCGATTGAGAATCACTTGGCAAGACCTTAGGATAGGGCCCTGCTGTAAATTTAAAATTTTCACCCCAGGGAGCACCAAAAATGGCAGACATATCTCACACCACTGACGCCTCTTTCGAGTCCGATGTCCTAAATTCTGATCTACCAGTACTGGTTGATTACTGGGCCGAGTGGTGTGGGCCCTGTAAAGTCATCGCGCCTGTGCTCGAGGAGATCGCAGCCGAATACGACGGCAAAATGAAAGTGTGCAAACTTGACATTGATGCTAACGGTGAAACGCCACCCAAATATGGCATCCGAGGCATCCCAACCTTGATGTTATTTAAAAATGGTAACGTTGAGGCCACAAAGGTAGGTGCCTTATCGAAGTCACAGCTAAGCGCCTTTTTAGACAGCAATATCTAGCTTGAATGTGGAAGATTGCGGCTTTCCCTGCGATCTTCCACAACACTTCTGAAAAAAGTAGTTGACAAAGCGTCCAGAACCCTGCATTTTCCTGTCTCGAAGGCGATAAAGCCTTACACCCTTTTCTAGATTTAAACCCTTTCCTCTCAATTTTTTGGCACTAAAGACCCGTTGGTCTTGCATCTGAACCCTAATTTTTCAATAAAAGTGAATTTGAATGAATCTTACTGATCTCAAAGCGAAGCCTATTCCTGAGCTTCTTGAAATTGCCCATGAGATGGGCATGGATAACCTTGGACGCTCTCGCAAGCAAGAAATTATCGCCAATGTGCTCCGCAAGCACGCAAAAAGCGGAGAAGACATCTACGGAGACGGCACCCTTGAGATTCTTCAAGATGGCTTTGGATTTTTGCGGTCCCCCGACAGCTCCTATCTAGCAGGCCCAGATGACATTTATGTATCACCGAGCCAAATTCGACGATTTAATTTGCGAACAGGCGACACGGTGTCTGGAAAGATCCGCCCACCTAAAGACAGCGAGCGCTACTTTGCACTATTAAAAGTAGACCAAATTAATTTCACTGATCCTGGTGAATCTAAGAATAAGATCCTTTTTGAAAACCTAACGCCCTTGTTTCCTGATCAAGGACTTACCCTCCAAGGCGGCAATGGCAGCACAGAGGATCTAACCTCTCGAATCATTGACCTGACCTCACCGATTGGTAAAGGTCAAAGAGGCCTTATCGTATCGCCGCCGAAAGCAGGTAAAACGCTGATTTTGCAAAACGTCGCACAAGCTATTATGCGAAACAATCCGGAATGCCATTTGATTGTGCTGTTAATCGATGAGCGCCCGGAAGAAGTTACTGAGATGCAGCGCTCTGTGCGCGGCGAGGTTGTTGCGAGCACTTTTGATGAGCCGCCCTCGCGACACGTTCAGGTCAGCGAAATGGTCATCGAAAAAGCCAAACGCTTAGTCGAACACAAAACTGACGTGGTTATTTTGCTCGATTCTATTACCCGATTAGCCAGAGCCTACAATACGGTGATTCCGGCTTCTGGCAAAGTATTGACCGGTGGTGTCGACGCGCATGCACTCGAGCGACCAAAACGGTTCTTTGGCGCAGCCCGTAATATCGAGGAGGGGGGAAGCCTCACCATTATCGCGACCTGCCTAATCGATACTGGCTCAAAAATGGATGAAGTCATCTACGAAGAGTTCAAAGGTACCGGCAACATGGAGCTTCATCTCGAGCGAAAAATCGCAGAAAAGCGCGTCTACCCAGCGATCAATATCCGGCGGTCTGGGACGCGCCGAGAAGATTTACTGATGTCTGAAGAAGAACTTCAGAAAGTTTGGATTTTACGTAAGATTCTGCATGAGATGGATGACCTAGCGGCGATCGAATTTTTGTTGGGCAAAATGAAAAAATCAAAAACCAACGAGGAATTCTTTGCGTCGATGAAACGCAGTTAGATATGCGCTTCACCGCTGAGGTTTGTTGTAACGAGCCCATCACACCCTCGGTTCGTCGCTTGACGTTAATCAGACCAGGCCACGCTGAGCCGTTCTATGCTGGGCAGTATTTGGCCCTTGTGATCGACGAGGTCAGCTACCCTTTCTCGATCGCTAATGCACCAGAGACCAATCTGCTTGAACTTCACATTGCAGCAACTCCGAATTCTGCTGAATCAGATCGCATTGAACAGTACCTCAATGCCGATCCAGCAACGCTGGATATCGAGTACCCTTTGGGTAGCTGTTATCTGGCAGCCCTGCCCAACAAACCCGTGATCTTGATTGCCGCCGCCACTGGCATCACCCAAATGAAAAGTCTGCTCGACTGGCTGACCTCGGCATCGTTCACGGAACAAATTTATTTATATTGGGGCGTGCGGACCCCAGACGATCTTTATATCGACGCTGTTTTTAAAGAACAAGCGAACCTTGGTGCCCTCCATTATGTGCCTGTCGTTAGTGAGCCGGACGCGCAATGGTGTGGTCGGGAAGGCCTTGTCGGCGAAGCAGTTAGCCAGGATCTTAAGCAATTAAACGACTACCAAATCTTTGTCTCTGGCAGCCCCGCGATGGTGTACGGCACCCTTGATCATTTTATCTCGCAAGGTTTTGACCCTGCACAAATGCGCTCTGACGTATTTGATTACGCACCGCGATAACCTAATTTCAAGTGGGGCAGTTAACAGACGACCCGAGCGCGAAGAAACTAAAGAGAGAATGCCTTGCACCGGCTAAAAAGGTCGAATGCTTTCCTAGTCATCACTTTGTCTGACTGATCAACCTACGCTCGCGAAACTCAGTGATTGAACACCTGTAGCAACAACTCCTAACATGCAAGCACCTTACTCGTGAGACGGCGTCGTAAGCTGAAGCATCTCAGCAGCGGCTTCGTTGGCGCCGAGTTTGAGTTGTGTAGCCGCAAGTCTTCTTTGTACAAGCGTTATAGATTTGTGCGATAGACTCTGCTCAAAATAGTCACGGGCCTTTTCATAGTCGCCATCCTTCTGAGCCAGCACACCGAGACCAGCCAGTACATAAGCTGCCGGGTATTGCGATTGCCAACGTAACAGCTGTTGATGCCGGCGGTCACGGGTTGCTAAATGAAGTTCACCGTAAACAATGAACAGGGCCGCAACAGGATGGCTCTCGACCAATGCGCGGCAACAGGCTTCGGCTAGTTTGGCGCTATCGAAAGCCGCTAACGTATTAAGTAACAATTGATCATCTTCGAGCGCCTGTTTAGGTAATACCCGTAACCAAAGGTCACGTTGCTCGTCGTCGCTCAGACTATGTCGTGCAGCAAGAATTAGCTGGTAATCCGCAAGGGTTAACGTTTCTTCAAATTTTGAGATTTGTTTCCGCTGCCGGTTCAAGTAGTTCCAGTCCTTCGCAGCGATCGCCAATCGCCTGCGCAGCGCTGAGGTTAATGCGTTATCCGGCAACGGTTCAATTGCTGCTGCTGCGGCTTCTATCTGGCCAGCCTCAAATGCAATTTGACCTCGAACGAATGCAGCCAGCTGCTGCTGCCCTTGATCACCCTCTGCCAAAATTGCTAACGCCTGATCTCGGCTCGCTGCATCCGAACTTGACGACGCTAAAAAGGCCGCTGCCGTTGTCCTCAACTCTGAAGACTCCAATGTTCTTTCAAAATATCTCAACGCTCGTGATGTTTCTCCCAATGACCACAAGGTAAGCCCCTTCGCCAAAAAACGGTGGTGTTTTGCGGCTTTTCTTGCTTCGAAATATCGACGCAACGCAGCTCCTGAGGTTTTCACGGAGGTAATCCATCGGCCAAGCGCAATGGCGACGAAAACAATTACAACGAGACAAAAAAGTGCGACCCACACGCTGGTCTGCAAGGTTATGCCTTCATAGGCCAGCAACACATATCCTGGGGACCGATTAACCAGCGTTCCCACTAGAAGCGCCAGCACAATCGTGACATAGAATAAGGTTTTAGCCATTACTGCGTCTCTTCTATTTTGTCATAGGCGACGTCGATCGCGCTCATCGAAGCATCGAGATCAGGTAAGGCAACCTCCAGCGATTGAGCGGTTAGCATTGACAAAGTCTGTAAAAGCCATCGCCCGTCTGAACCCGTCAGATCAAAATGTAGCTCAAGATTTTCGCTGACTTGTCCTAGCGCCGATTGATAAATGATTTCATCACGAGCAAGTAAGGCGTACTGAGCTGACGTAAGATCGAGCACAATGCGCTGCCTGATCAACTGCTGGTCTAAGGCTGTGAGCATGGGCGTGGGCGCTGGTTGACCCACCCGAAAATCAACCAGATGTGAGAGGCGGTGCCACAGCGCCTGCCAGAATCGGTCGATCTGAGCCCAGACATCTTCATCAACGGGGGCAGGGGCCACCGCAGGCGCAGCTGGCATCAAGACTTCACCTTCCAACACCTTAAAAGGTTGCGCCGCTGTCTTATCTATCAAGGCAACAAGCTGCAGATACAGTCCCGCCCGATCGATCACCGAAGCCGCCTCCAGATTCGCAATATCACCGGCGATAACCTCTCTAAGATTAAGCATAGCCACTGACCGGGCACTTCTTAGAATCTGATCAGCTTTTTTTAAAAGATCGAGCGCCTCAGCCGGATCTTTATAGACCCTAAGGGATACTGCGGCTAAGCGAACCAGCACCGCCGTTTCGGCCAATCGCGCTGTATCTTTTTGACCCAGCTTTTGCTGCTGGAGCGTCGCCAGCAGTTCACCTTGCTGAGCAAATATTTGGCTAACCCTATCAAGGTTGGCTTGCTGAAGCGCAATGTTTTCAGAGAGCAGCGCTTGGCGCTCTTTGAGTTGCCGAATATCCGCTAAACCAGCCTCAATGATTGCTAGCTGCGCTGCTTGCCGCGACTGATTTTGCTGCATTTCATAACCTTGCCAGCCCATTAAGCTAAGGCCCAACAACAAAATCATTACCAACAGAAATGGGAAGAATCGGAAAGGTCTGCTAGCGGTCGATCCAGGGTCCGATGCGGTATCGCCAGAGACATTGGGGTCACTCATGAAAAACTCCTAAGAAAAATCTGAGCTTGCCAGACCAAGGGCGCGCAAAATGCCAGAAACGCTTGCATCTTGCGCAGAGATTATCTGTCGATACCCTCGATCTATCGCCGCCTCTGCAATGCGGGGCGAGGTGGCGCAAACAGTCACTCCGGCTCGCAAATGCGTCGACAAATTCTCTGTGAGGGCATCGAGCAAATCAACACTCGTCACCAGAACATGATCATAACCCTCCTTCGACACGACATTCTCGAGATCCGGCCGATGAATCTTTTCTCGAGCATAACAGGCATAGCGTGCGACATTTGCGCCTCGTGCCCTCAGGGTCACATCGAGATGATCACGTCCGCCAAGCCCGGTGACGATGGTGATTGAGAGTCCGTCAACATCTTGAAAATCAGGAAGCGCAAGCAGGGGTTCAGATCCGGGTGACTCAGGCGCTATTGCGGCAATTCCAAGCCCCTCAAGATGCTTTTGGGTGGCAGGGCCAACGGCATATACCCGCGACAAAGGGTCACGACCGATCGCAAGCAAGGCGTCTTCAGCATGGGTGATCGCGTTCTGACTGGTGTAGATTTGTGCTCGAGCTACAGCTAACACCTCAACTTCGGGCGTCACTATAGGGGCTGGTAGGGGCGCTATACGAATCAGAGGCGCTTCATAGCATTGACAACCCAACTGTTGACAGGCGGTAAGCAAATCCCCGTTAAAACCAGCCGGACGGGTCAAGAGCAGCCTTTTGATCACTCAGATAGCCTTGTTAACCAACGCTAAGGCACCTTGTTCAATCAATGCGCTGGCCACACGATCGCCAAGGTCAATGGCCTCGACGCTCGGTGCCGAATCGGTGATCCGAAGACGTGTATCCCCATTTATATCGCTTACAAAAGTCGATAACCGGACCTCAGCCGCTGGGCCCCCACCCATAAATGCCGCATAGGCGCCGACCGGAAGATCACAAGTTGCCCCGAGGCGCTCTGATATTCTGCGTTCACAGCTCACCGCCAAAAAAGTCTGAGGGTCATTAATCGCTTGCGCTACTTTCTTGAGGTCCGGTCGATCCACGCTGGCCTCAAGACCCACCGCACCTTGCCCAGCACTTGGAATACACTCACTTAAGCTTATTCGCTGCGTAATTCTTGAGGCCAACCCTAGCCGCTCTAGGCCAGCGGTCGCCAAGATGATCGCATCAAAGTCCCCTTGATCCAGACGTTTTAACCGAGTCTCTACATTACCCCGTATTGCTTCAAACCTTAGATGGGGATAAACCTCAGCGAGCTGAAGACATCGCCTTAGGCTTGAAGAGCCTATAACAGCACCCTCAGGTAAAGCGCTTAAAGTCTCGGCGTCGCCAGCAATGAGCGCATCTCGAGGGTCTGCGCGCTCACACATGGCCACCAATGAAAGGCCGTCAGGCAACTTAGCAGGTACATCCTTCATTGAGTGAACGGCAAAGTCTGCTTCACCGGACTGCAAGGCGATTTCCAGTTCTTTAACAAACACACCTTTACCGCCGAGTTTTGATAACGACACTGAACGGTTTCGATCGCCCTCGGTGGAAAGCCCCAAAATCTCGACCCGTAACTCTGGCAAAACCGCTCGAATGCGATCTGCTACATAGTTTGCCTGCCAAAGCGCTAAGGGGCTTTTACGCGTAGCTAAACGGATTGCTTTCAAGCGCTGTACCCCTTGCTGATCAAACGGCAACACTAACTTGGTCGAGTATCGGTGTAAACCATGGCATCACTTAGAGGCTGGGTAAATCTCCGAAACTTGGGCTTACCGCACCCAAAGGTTCGCAACTGGTATACTGTCGCTTTTTCGAATTAGGAATAGGCCGTGAGTGACAGCACCGATAGACTGTGGGACGGGCGATTCACCGAAGCAACTGATGCCTTTGTTGAGGCATTTACAGCCTCCGTTAGCTTCGATCAAGTTTTGGCGATCTTCGACATTGAAGGCTCCATCGCGCATGCGACCATGCTAGGTCGATGTAGCATTATTCCGGCAGACACGGCCAAGGCCATCATAGAAGGCTTAGAAGGTATCCGAGAGGATATCAAAGCAGGAAACTTTACTTGGTCTGAGCAACTAGAGGATGTTCATATGAACATCGAAGCTGAGCTCACTCATCGAATCGGCGAGCAAGGTAAAGCACTACATACTGGACGATCCAGAAATGATCAGGTTGCCACCGACGTCCGCATGTATCTGCGCTTTCACATTGATCAGATCTTAGATCAAATAAGGCACTTGCAGCAGGGCCTCATCAACCTTGCGAGTCAGCATACGCATACCATTATGCCTGGTTTCACGCATTTACAAGTCGCACAACCTGTAGTTTTCGGACACCATCTGATGGCCTGGTACGAGATGTTGTGTCGAGACGAAGCCCGCTTACAAGATTGTCGACGACGGGTGAATATCTTGCCGCTAGGCGCCGCCGCCTTGGCAGGAACCAGCTTCCCAATCGATCGCAATCTCGTTGCCGACCTCTTAGGCTTTGATGACATTGCTGACAATTCGCTGGATGCCGTCAGTGATCGGGATTTCGCCATCGAATTTAGCGCCGCGGCCAGCCTACTCATGATGCATCTATCCCGGTGGTCAGAAGAGCTGATTCTTTGGGCATCACCACAATTCGACTTCATCGCCTTGCCGGATCGATTCTGCACCGGCTCATCAATTATGCCCCAAAAGAAAAATCCAGATGTGCCTGAGCTAGTGCGGGGCAAAGCTGCGAGAGTTTTTGGTGGCCTAATGACTTTGTTGACACTGATGAAAGGCCAGCCTCTGGCTTACAACAAGGATAACCAAGAAGATAAAGAGCCCCTGATTGACACCATACGCACGGTTGAAAACACGCTTACAGCTTTTGGCGATATGATCCCCAATATTGAAGCTAAACCCCAGGCAATGCGGCTAGCGGCTGCTAAAGGCTTCGCTACCGCGACCGATCTTGCGGATTATCTAGTGAGGCAGGGGATGCCGTTTCGAGACGCGCATCATATCGTAGGAAGGTTGGTCGGCCTTGCAGAATCACGCAACCTTGACCTTTCCGAACTCAAGCTCAGTGACTTTCATCAAGAAAGTGATCAGATCAAAGAGGACGTTTACCAAATTCTAACCCTTGAAGGGTCTGTAGCTGCCCGTGCCCATCCTGGGGGAACCGCCCCAAAGGCCGTCCAAGCTGCTATTGAGCGTGCTCAGAAGCGATTTCGCTGAACGCCGTCACCGTTACCCCGGCTTGTTCTGTGACCACTCGATTAAGAAGATCGGTCAAGTTCTCCGTGGTCGTCTCGCAAAACCAGTCGTAGCCCCGGTCCTTTAAATGGAAGCCGCCGGATTTTGCAGCTACCCAGATTTCTCTTTGAGCAGGTTGGCGACTGATCACAATCTGAGTCCCGGATAAGAAGGTCAATATTAATTGCCCGTCGCCTCCATCCACGTCGATATCGATGGCGACTGCATCTACCTGGTCCTCGATCGCCATCATCAGGCGATCGATTCGAGTGTGAAAACTTTGCTCAGACTCTGTCGAATTCACTGGGCCGCTCCCTATCCAAAGAGGAACCAAGTATACTCAAGCTTTACTGAATTATCGTACTCTATGCCAATTATTGTCATTTTGTTATGCGCCATGCTGAGCGCCTGCGGCCAAAAGGGTCCTTTATACCCACAAGAAACCACGCCCCAGTCGGCTGCGAGCTTCTCTTATGTCGAGCTTTGAATACCAAAACGGTCTTTTACATTGTGAGCAATTTCCATTAGATGCCCTTGCGAAGGCTTTTGGTACGCCAACATTTGTCTATGCGGCAGGCAGCATTGGTGCAGCGTACCAAGCCATAACGGATGCCTTTACTGGCATTGATACCCTGGTTTGTTACGCCGTTAAAGCCAATGCCAACCTGTCTGTTTTGAAATGTCTGAAGGAACTCGGGGCAGGCTTTGATATCGTGTCAGGAGGCGAGTTAGCTCGCGCTCTAAGCGTTGGCGCGGATCCAAACAAGATCGTATTTTCTGGGGTCGGTAAGCAGGATGATGAAATTAAAGCCGCTTTAGCTGCAGGGATTCACTGCTTCAATGTTGAGTCTGAAGCTGAGCTTTATCACATTGCAACCATTGCCGAAGCCGAGGGACAGCTTGCGCCAATTTCGCTGCGCGTTAATCCAGATGTTGACCCTAAAACTCACCCCTATATTTCTACTGGTCTGAGCACTTCTAAATTCGGGATTCCTATGGCAGACGCTTTGGGGTTGTATCAACGCGCAAAAACCTTAAAAGGGCTAGCGATTAAGGGCCTAGATTGCCATATCGGATCTCAAATTACGTCGATCGAACCCTATCTAGATGCCATAGATAAAATGTTTGCTTTGATCGATTCGCTTGCTGCTGAAGGTATCGCTATTACCCACTTAGACATCGGTGGTGGCATGGGGGTTCGCTATCAGGACGAACCAGACTTTCCGCTGCGGGAATTAAGCGCCGCGCTCGAGCCTCGTTTAAAGGCTAGACAGTTAACACTTATTCTAGAGCCAGGAAGGTATTTGGTAGCCAATGCTGGCGTCTTATTGACAAAAGTGTTGTACACCAAGGTCAACGGGGAAAAGCAGTTTGCGATTGTTGATGCGGCAATGAACGATCTTCTAAGGCCAGCTCTTTATGGCGCTGCACAAGGCATTCAGCCAGTGAAAAAACCACAAAAAGCCGCGACCACCCCCATCGACATTGTTGGCCCAATATGTGAGACGGGTGATTTTCTTGCAAAAGATTGTGCCGTTGATCTCGCGGCGACTGATCTCGTTGCGATCGCTTCGGCCGGTGCTTATGGAATGTCCATGAGCTCAAATTACAATTCTAGAGGTAGGGCAGCGGAGGTCTTTGTTCAAGGGGACCAAGCGCGGGTCGTGCGCGAGCGAGAATCCATCGATGCGCAACTAGCACCCGAATTAGCTGGCTTAAATGCTGCGTTCACGCACTCTGCGCCGCCGAGCTAACCGGTGAGCTTGCTGCCTTTTACAAAAATGCACGGGATCGGTAACGATTTTGTGGTGATCGATTTTGTAACTCAAAGCGGGGTGCTGCGCCCTGAAACGATTCGACATCTGGCTGACCGACATACCGGCATCGGCTTTGATCAATTGCTATTGATAGAGCCGCCCCAGTCACCGGACGCAGACTTCTTTTACAGAATATTTAATGCTGATGGGACTGAATCATCTCAATGTGGCAATGGTGCTCGTTGCGTCGGGAAATATATCTTTGATAAACGGTTATCAGTAAAAACAACGCTAACCTTGCAGACGCGAGTCGGGCGCATGATCACCCGCAGGCTGTCTAGTGCTCAGTTTGAAGTTCAACTCGAACCTCCAGCGCTTGATCCGAAAGCGGCCGGTTACCATTCCGTGATCGGTTCAGAACCGCCTTTTGCAGCAGGTTTTGACCCGGCGTTTGAGTGGTCATTTGGTGTTGTCGACCTAGGTAATCCACATGCTGTGCTGATTTGCGACCATCTTGACACGCTGGACGTTAGCGCCCTTGCACAGCAGTTTTGCGATAACCACATCTTCGCATCTGGCGTTAATGTCGGTTTCATGTCGGTGGTATCACCCACTATCATCGATCTTAGAGTCGTTGAACGAGGCGCTGGAGAGACGCTAGCTTGCGGTTCGGGCGCTTGTGCAGCAGTTATCATTGGTCGACAATTCGCCGGTCTTGATCAAACCGTCACCGTCCGACTTCCTGGGGGAGAGCTCACCATTACCTGGTCAGGGCCGGGCAGCGAGGTACTCATGGCGGGTCCTGCTGAGCGTATTTTTGAAGGGCGAATCAAAGTCCCCCGCACGATGGAGCAATAAAATGACCGAAGAAATAACCTTGGCATCAATTGAGGCTTTTATCGCGGCACACCCTGAAGCGCTTGAAACCCTGATCCTTAATTTTGAAGATCAGCCAACCCAAGCCATTTCGATGATCGAGCGCAAGCAGCGGCTGTTGGAGACGAAATTGGCCGACGCAGAATCGAAGATAACAGAATTCGTTGATGTCTCACGACAGAATCAGCGGCTATTCCAATTGTGCCATGCTTTAATTCAGACGCTTCTAAAACCTCAGCCTTTCGCTGATGCTGCCCTAGGTATTAAGAAAATTTTTGAAGACACCTTACCAACAACGCCCTATCACCTGTTTGTCTTTAGATCACCTCAACCGTCCGATACGGATGCCATCGAAACCAGCTTTGTGTCACGTAAATCACTTGCAGACCAGCTTGGCAACTTGGTTAATTTTGAGCAGCCTGTCTTGGGCGCCATACGCAGCGAAGAATCGGCGATCTTATTTCCTAATAGCGATTCGGTGATGGCCTCTTGCGCTATTGTGCCGCTCAATACAGAGACGCCGGTTGGCGTCTTGAGCTTGGGGAGTATCGATATCAACGGCTTCACTCGGGATCAGGATACGCTCTTTGTCGCCTTTATTGGTGATCTGTTGGCAGGCCTGTTGAGCTACCATTATTTCGAAGCGGATATTTCGGATGGAACAACGGTTTGAAGCCCCTAGCCGGCCAAATCGAGGCTTTCCTTAAGCACCTAGCTTATGAACGAAATCTTTCGCACCACACGCTTTCCGGCTACGAGCGAGATCTCGCAACCCTTGTAAAACTGGCGGAGGAACAGGAATTAGCAGACGCCAAGCTGATCACCAGTGGTCATATCCGAAACCTTATTAGTCTAGGTCATCGACAAGGATTATCGGGCCGAACGCAGCAACGCAAACTATCAAGCCTGAGAACCTTTTTCGAATACCTCGCCCGAGAGGGTGTCTTGCAACACAATCCCGCGAAGCTCGTCAGCGCGCCGAAAACTCCGAAGAAATTACCCAAAACCCTTGATCCTGATCAAATCGCTAACCTCCTTGCTAAAACTCCAACTGGCTGGCACGAAGCTAGGGATAAGGCAATGCTTGAGTTGTTTTATTCGTCTGGCCTTCGGCTGTCTGAGCTAACGGGCGCGGATCTAGCGAATATTTCATGGGATGACCATACAATTTTAGTTACCGGCAAAGGCAACAAACAACGTTTACTCCCCATTGGCAAACAAGCACAAATAGCCTTAAAAGACTGGTTGGCAGTGCGCGACGCACTCCCCACAAAACAGCGCCAAGCAGACCCATTACCGCTTTTTATCAGCGAACGTGGTAATCGTATCAGTAACACAAATGTGCAGGCGAGGTTGCGAGCCTGGACCCAAAAAGCTGGCGGTGATTTGCACGTGCATCCGCACATGTTGCGACATTCTTTTGCAAGCCACTTGTTAGAATCCAGCGGTGATTTACGGGCAATTCAAGAGCTTTTGGGGCATGCGGATATCAGTACCACTCAGATTTATACCCATTTGGACTTTCAACATCTCGCCTCCGTTTACGATGAGGCGCACCCCCGCGCTCATAGAAGAAAAACCGCTCATCGAGCGCTGCAAGATGCTAAGGACATCCCTTGATCAAACTCATTGGTTTTGATTTGGACAATACGCTATGGCCTGTGAAGCCAGCCATTTTGGGCGCCGAGGCAGCGCTCAAGCAATATTTTGAGGCCTTCGAACCAAAACTTGTCTATCCCCCAGCCAATATCGCTGACCTTCGAAGTCGAGTTTTAGATCGGGATCCGGACTTGCATTTTCGACTGACCGACCTACGGCGCAATTTACTTCAGGAAATTGTGCTCGAGAGCAAAACGCATGCAGCGAGTGCCGAGTCGATCGTGGGCCAAGCGATGCAAATTTTTCTAAAAGCCCGTAGCCAAGTCACTTTATACCCAGGCGTGGCATCAGCACTTCAAAATTTACATGCCAACTATTCATTATGTGCCTTGACCAATGGTAATGCAGATACTCGAGGCCTTAGTATTGGACCGCTATTCGACTTTCAAATGTCTGCCGAAGACGTCGGTGCGCCTAAACCTAAGCCGAACTTATTTCTCGCGGCTCTGGCTAAGGCGCAGTGCCAGCCAAGCGAAATGATTTATGTTGGCGATGACCCGGTCCTTGATATCGAGGCAGCGGCTCAGCTTGGCATCCATACCATTTGGATCACGCCAAATGACAAACCTCAAACAAAAATTCATGACAGTGCTTCTGAGGTGATTAGCTCAATCGACGAACTTCCTGAAGCGGTCTCGGCAATCAGCGCGAAGCTTAGCTCGAACAGTGCTGCCGGATAAATCCTTTTACGGCTTCTGGATCCCTTAACATGGGGATTTTGCGGGTAGGAAGACCCGTAAGCGCTGACAGTATCGGATGGGTATTCGCAGTCTCTGGTAAAGCCTGTTCAACCGCACTTTCAAATTTCGCTGGATGCGCGGTTGCTAAAGCGACCATTGGCACGTCAGGATCTCGGTACTTATTGGCTAGAAAGCAACCCACGGCTGTGTGGGGATCGGACAAGTACTGATAATGCTGGTACATGTCGGCAATCGACCCGAGCGCTTCATCATCTGATACAGCATCTGCCACGAACCAATCGAAATAACCTGTTGGGTTCTTAAGCTTAGCCTCGGCATTGGCTTGGAAACCCTGCATAAATTCAGCCGTTGCTTTTGCGTCCTCACTAAATTGATAAAACAAATAGCGCTCAAAGTTACTAGCGACTTGAATGTCCATCGCGGGGCTTTGAGTGAAGTGTACAGCGCCCCTTTGATAGACCCCAGAATCAAAAAATCTCGCCAAAATATCATTTTCATTGGTCGCCAGCACCAGCCGGTTGAGAGGCAAACCCATGCGTTTGGCAACGAAACCAGCAAAGATATTGCCAAAGTTGCCGGTGGGTACTGAGACGTCGAATCGCTTGGGCTGACCGAGCTGGTACCAGGTCCAAAAATAGTAGACAACTTGGGCCAAAACCCGCGCCCAATTCACGGAGTTAACAGCGCCTAGGGCCAGCTCTTGCTTAAAGGGTAGATCGTTAAAAACAGATTTCAGCAAATTTTGACAATCGTCAAAGCTGCCATCAATACTTAAATTAAAGACGTTGTCGTCTAATACCGTTGTCATTTGCCGCTCTTGAATTGGGCTTGTTCTGCCCTCTGGGAACATCACAAAGATGCGGATACCAGGTTTGCCGCGAACGCCAGCGATTGCTGCGCTCCCGGTGTCGCCACTGGTTGCACCTAATATGTTTAGGGTTTCGTTCCGTTCAGCCAAGATATGACTGAAGACCTCCCCGAGAAATTGTAGGGCAATATCTTTAAAGGCTAGGGTTGGCCCGTGAAATAGCTCAAGCACCTTGATGTCGCCGACAGGCACTAAAGGCGCTACTTGTGGATGATCGAAGGACTGATAACTGCGATGAACAAGTTCCGTAAATACGGACTCGTTGATGTCTCCGACAAAAGGCAACATGACTTGTGCTGCCAACGCTGGGTAATCTAGTCCCGCCCATTGATCGAGCTTGGGCTGAACATTTGGTATCGTCTCAGGCACCAAGAGCCCGCCATCGCTGGCGAGCCCCATCATCACGGCCTCTTTAAACGAGACGCTTTCGATCCCGCCACGGGTGCTTCGATATTTCATAGCCACCTAGCTTAAAACGCAAAGCTCAGGATTATATCGGTGTGGCCGCGGGGCACAAGGGCGGTTTAAAACCCGCAAGGGTTCATTAAGCGTTGTTAGACCGCATCTGCTCCGGTTTCACCGGTTCGAATTCGTATCACATCCTCGAGGGCAGTGACGAATATCTTTCCGTCGCCGACTTTGCCGGTGTTGGCAGCTTGGGTCAGTGCTTCGATGACACTGTCTAAGCTGCTGTCGTCGATCGCTACTTCTATTTTTACTTTGGGTAAAAAATCAACCACGTATTCAGCGCCACGGTAAAGTTCGGTATGGCCTTTTTGGCGCCCGAATCCTTTAACTTCTGTTACCGTCATGCCCTGCACGGCGATTTCAGAGAGCGCTTCTCTCACATCGTCCAATTTAAACGGTTTAATAATGGCGGTTACTAACTTCATCGTCTCTCCTTGACTGTGCCATCAATGATGATGACTCTGCATACGATTATTCAATGACTAGCACACAATTTCAACGTCTTAGCTACTGCTCTAGGCCGCTTGCTGTCCCTGAAAATTCAGGACTAATCACAGTTTCCACGTGACTCAGACACACCTACTATCTCTTAAGCTTTTCTGAATCTCCCGCGCCTTTACAGACCTACTCGATACAATTGATCTTGATAACCCTAACAGTACCAGAGACCTTGCACGATACCCACATCCTGCTGACGCATGCTCCCTGATGCACAAGACGTGCCACTTATTGTCTCTTAAAAGCTGTGATTAGCCTTGGAATTGCTTGATTTTAGCCCTTGTCATAGCACCAGCGCACTAAAATCGCACCTGGTCCTGGGATTTTTGCGCAATTGTTGTGCGGTGTTAACGCTATGACCACGGCAAGTGGTGCTATTTAATGGCCCAACTCACAAACGACATCGGGTATACAAATGACATCTGCAGCCATTTTCAGTCAGGCACTGACCGGCATGAGAACCGCTCGCGTGGAAGTCGAAGCCACGATCAGTAACGGGCTACCTCAAATTGCAATCATTGGCCTCAGCGAAAAACGCGCCCGGCAGCTGCGAGAACGTATTCGATCGGCCATTGAACACTCTGGCTATAAAGTCCCTGATCGACGAATCGTCGTCAACCTTGCGCCAGATGACTTATTTAAGGAGCACGCTGGGTTTGATTTACCGATTGTGCTTGCCATTTTAATGGCGAGTAAACAACTTGAGCCAGCGCGATTTAAAGGTTTCTGCGCGATGGGTGAACTCACACTAACAGGTCACATCCGCCAAGTCCCCGGTCTCTTTATCGCCGCCGTCGCCTGCCAGCAGGAGGGGTTAACATTCTTGGGACCATACCAGACAGATATTGCCGCGCTGCCCGGCTTCGAGCGCTATTTACCGGTAGCGTCGTTACAGGAGCTTAAAAGCGAGCTTAAGCAAGCCCCTGCGAGCCCCAAAGCACCAGTTGAACCGGCAGACACCGGTCATCTCATGCTTGATGACGTGCTCGGCCAGACGCTCGCTAAACGCAGTCTCACGGTCGCTGCCGTGGGTGGCCATCACCTGTTAATGGTAGGACCACCAGGATCAGGCAAAACGATGCTAGCACAGCGCCTGGCAGGATTAATGGCCCCATTGACTGAGCCCCAACGTCTTGAGCTTGCTTGCGTTCAATCTGTGTTGGGTTTCGCGCCTCGCCTTCAAGACATAAAAAGACCTTTTCGTGAGGTTCATCAGTCCACCTCAAAAGCAGCACTCATTGGGGGCGGTAGCCCTCCTAAGCCTGGAGAAATTACACTCGCGCATTTAGGGGTTTTATTTCTCGATGAGATTGCAGAATTTTCCGCGCAGGTGCTCAACCAACTCCGCCAACCTCTTGAGCAAGGCTTTATAGACTTGAGCCGTGCCCATCATAGAACCCGTTATCCTGCTGCCTTTCAACTCGTCGCAGCGATGAACCCTTGCCCCTGTGGTTGGTTAGGCAGCGCTAAGCCTTGCAGCTGCGCTGCCGAACAGGTTAAACGCTACCGTCAGCGCGTTTCGGGGCCGATTCTGGACCGGATTGACCTTCAAATATCTGTCTCGGGTCTTGAACCGAGTCTTATGCTCGGGCCCTCGGCTCCAAAACAAACCCCTTCAGAACATGCAACGGCACAGTTACTCATTCAAAGAGGTCGCGAGAATAAACGGGAGAGGGTGCGAGAGATGGGCGATCAAGACGCCACCTTCGATTTGACTCGCTCAGCGAGATCGCAACTGCTCAAGCTTGCCGAGCAAATGCACTTTTCCGCTCGAACCATGGCTCGCATTATGCGTGTCGGAAGGACCCTAGCAGATATAGAAGGAGAGACGCTGGTCAGCTCCCAACACTTAGAGGAGGCTCTGATTCTTAGACAACCTTGATTCAGTAACGCGTGCTTTAGGCACCCATCATCATTACTGGACAGACGCCGTCATGTAATCGACCACCGCTCGGATATCATCGTCAGAGCAATCAAAACACATACCCCGGGCCGGCATCCCAGGCGCTAACCCGTTTATACCACTGGCGTATAGCACGTCCATACCTTTGTCTAGTCTTGGAGCCCACTGGTCGATGTCGCCAAGTTTAGGTGCGCCTGCTATCCCCATTTCGTGGCAAGTATTACAGCTTCGATTATAAATCGCTTCTGGGGACTGAGCGTCTGATTGGGCGCCCGCATCAGCGGCCAGCTGCCCTGAAGCACATGCCTCGCCAACCAAACAGACATCCCCTATTTTGTGAATACGTGCAACGATTTCGTCTTCGATTGGACCCGCGAAAGCAAGCATCGAACCCATTGCTAGTGCTAGCAACATCAGATTTTTCATCAACCTTTTTCCTTGAGCAAAGCCGCGCGGGGAGTATACCGGAAAATACGAAAACTGACCTCAGTCAGATTCATCTAAGTCCCGATTACGGCCAAATTTGAAGACATTCGTTGTCCCTGCCTCGACAATCGATTGCTCTGACACCTGGGTAATCACGGCCTGATCTTTAAAGGCGGTTAAATCATCTGCACCTAAGTTCATCATCGTGCTTTTTAGCTTATATAACGTCGTTTGGAGCGCTTCGGACACCGTTCCGACAAGCGGCACAAAAGCGTCAACGCCTTCTTCAAACATCATTTTTCGGCTCTCCATACCCTCACTATATCGCTGCCAGTTTTGCGCCCGCACCGTGCCTTCGCCCCAATAAGGTTTATACATTTGGCCATTGATCGAAATCTTGGCTGTTGGGCTTTCCTCTGTCATCGCAAAATAACGCCCCATCATGACAAAGTCGGCACCCATCGCCAGAGCCATTACGATTTGAGTGTCGTTCGCTAGGCCACCGTCAGAACAAATCGGAATATAAATTCCCGTCTCTTTAAAATAAGCATCTCGACGTGCTGCAACCTCGAGTAATGCCGATGCTTGGCCCCGTCCAACGCCCTTTTGTTCGCGTGTAATGCAAATAGACCCACCACCAATGCCAACTTTAATGAAATCCACTAGGCCTGATCCAGCAAGATAATCAAACCCTTCGGCCGAAACGACATTGCCACCACCTATGACCAACTCCTCGCCAAATTGTTCGCGAAGCCATATCAGGCCATCCATCTGAAACTCGCTAAAGCCATCGGATGAATCAAAACACAGCGCGTCAGCGCCTGCAGCAATGAGCGCTGGAACACGCTCACGATAGTCGTGCGTATTAATCGCCGCACCAACCCGCAAACGCTTACTATCGTCAAGCAATTCGAGGGGATGCTTCTGGTGATCAACGTAGTCCTTTTTAAACACAAGAGCGGAGAGCCTGCCATCGTCAGTTAATATCGGCAAACAATCTTTTTTATTTTTATGTAAAAGCTTATTGGCTTCCCGCAAAGAAATACCTTCGATCCCAAAGATGACATCAACCTTCGGCGTCATGTGATCACTGACCCGGTTGGTCAAATCATCTTCAAATTCCCAAAAATCTTGATCCGTAATCAGCCCAACGAAGCGTCCTCCAGAACTACCATCTTCGGTCACGGGAATTGTTGAATGTCCGCTGTCGCTCATAAGCTCAAGCAAATCATTTAGCGTGGCTTCAGGTTTAATATTGGCACCACTAGGCACAAACCCAGCTTTATGGGCTTTGACGCTTTGCACCATAGCCACTTGGCTGTCGATACTTTGTGAACAAAAAATCATACTAAGACCACCCTGCCTGGCTAGGGCAACCGCTAAGTCTGTTCCAGAGACGGCCTGCATACAGGCAGAAACAATGGGTATGTTGATCGATAAACCAGGACCGCTGCCAGGATATGATCTTGATAAAGGGGCCGATAAATCGATCTGATCTATTCGCTGATCCCGTCGAGTTAGGCGCGGGATCAGCAAATATTCACCAAACGTCCTCGAGGTATCGTCTAGCATTCTAGCCATGATTTACTCCTAAAAAATCTCAGCCAACGGTCCTGATAAACGAGTCTATCGAGGTGGGCAATGTGGAATTTGACGTAGACTGGCGGCGGAAGGGCCCTACAAACAGGGGGGTGTTTTTTTACAAGAAGAGGAATCAAGCACGCCATGACGAATTTTAGGCGATGACTAAGGGTAATTCAATCGACCCTAGAAATTACTAGCGAGGCTAACAAGATGAGATGCAGAGTTTATGCTTGAGAATTTTTCCCGAAGGCGCAGAAGGCATTGCGTCAAGTACCACAATGCGATCTGGTATTTTGTAGCCTGACAAATGCGCCCGCAATTGCGTCCGTGCAGCAATCGGATCAAAGGCTGAGTCTTCACTGCTAACCACCACAAAGGCCACTACAGCCTCATTTCCTGAGAGCGCTTGCCCAACCACCGCAGCCTGTAACACCGAGGGCAGCCGAAGTAATGCAGCTTCAACTTCTGGCGGATAAATATTAAAGCCATTGCGAATAATCAATTCTTTGATACGCCCGACAATTTCTAAAGTCCCCGAAGCAGAAACTCTCGCTAGATCACCTGTTGCCAGCCAACCGGCTTTCAAAACAGCCTTGGTTGCCTCTTCAGCACGAAAATAGCCCGCCATAACATTGGGCCCTTTAACCAGCAGCTCACCAATACCGTCTTCTGCCAGCGCGACAGGCTTAATCTGATAGGAAACGCCCGGTATGACAAATCCCACCGAAGTATCATCAAGTGGTGCGTACAATCTGGTCTGCGCAATGGTCGGGCCGGCCTCGGTCATTCCGTAACCGTTGTGGAGGGGCAATCCGAAAACTTGTTCTACCCGCGACTTTAATTCTGGGTCCAACGGCGCCCCGCCAGAGAACATAAATCTGAGCGCGGGTAAGGTAACAAATTTTTCGCCACAGGCAGCAAGGAGCTGCGTATACATAGCAGGGACGCCTAAAAACCCTGTGATTTCTTCAGATTGCATGCGCACCAATGTCGCAGCGCCAGAAAAGCTAGCATCCAAATGCAGACTCGCACCTTGAACCAATACCGAACACAATACCGCCGAAAGACCAAAAGCATGCGACAAAGGCAGAGCAGTGAGCACCCGATCATCCGCGCCGAGCCCTCTGAGCTTGCCAGATACAAACCCTGTGAACATCAAATTACGGTTAGATAGCATCACCCCCTTGGGGTCGCCGGTTGTACCCGTCGTGTAAATCATTGCTGCAACAACGCTATCGGGCGTGACCGACTCCAAGGGAGAGTTCTGCTGCCCTGTTGGATGCCAAGACAACCCCAGCAAAGAGAGATCACCAATAGGATCTGAGAGATTCAGCCCAGCCTCGATTCGAGCCCCTTCAGGTTGTGAGCAGGCCGTTAGAATCCCAACCGGATCCGCATGATCAATAATTTTTGCCTGCTCTGGGGCAGCCAGCCTTGGGCTGATCATAACCGCCACCGCCTCTAGCGCGTTCAGAGCTAGGAAGACCATGACAGCAGCCGCACCATTGTCTACATTGACGATAATACGATCGCCTTGACCAACGCCTTCGGCTTTGAAGTATTTGGCTAAAGCCGATTTGATTTGGGCGCTCTGCTGATAGGAATAGCGCACCCCGTCAGCAACGAGAAAGTTGGCTTGGGGTGACTGCCTTGCCCAGCGATCTATTACCCTCGCAGGTGAGGCGGGTAGTGCGGAGAGAATATCAGCTTCGGCCACCCCTAGAACGGCAGCATCAGCCTCGTCTATCGAGCCTTGTTGCCATTGCCTTGCAACATTCTCTGGAGAAATTAGGGGCGCTCCAGCTCGATCAAGTAATCAGCAATCGCGAGCATACCTTGAGTACCTTCAGCAGCACCCGCATCAATTCGATATTTGCCGTTAACGATCAGTGAAGGCACTCCCGTCGCTTGATAGGCGCGTCCTCGTGCTTCTGCCTGCTGTAGGGTCGCTAACACACCGAAGCTGTTAAACACTTTTCCAAAGGCGATCCCATCCACACCATTGTCTGTTAAGAAGTCAGCCATCTCACTCGGATCTACGAGGTTCAGCCGCTTCAGGTGAATCGCATTAAAGACCTCGAGGTGCATCTTTTCGAGGACATTCATTGCCTTTAAGGTGTAATAGGTTTGTGCTAGATGCTTATACCCT
The DNA here is from genome assembly GCA_016779565.1 of Pseudomonadales bacterium. GTDB lineage: Bacteria > Pseudomonadota > Gammaproteobacteria > Pseudomonadales > Azotimanducaceae > UBA9926. The sequence continues at coordinate 27,900 of JADHNJ010000009.1, read as the reverse complement.
TGATTCCAAATCGCTGGCGTGCGCGAGAAAACAACGTCTTCAGGTAACCGTTCAACCCAAGCCGATAATACAGGTTCAAACTGATAACAGTAGCCACACCCATAGGAAAAATACTCGGTGACTTCGATGCCGTCCGCTCGCACAGCAACAGGCGTGGGGAGCTCGACATAATGCACACCTGCTTCGTAGGGTGCACCAACCGCATTATGCGTGCCTAGGAGAGCCATCAATCCAAACCCTAGGTATCGCCTTATTATCCTTTTCATAGGGCTCTCCCTTTTAAAAAAACCGTTCTTCGATCGCTCCGATCGGCCGCACCTTCTTTGTGGAATTATGGCCTAAGACCGGCAATGTACGATGACACTGCTGCGATTTCTTCATCGCTTAAGTCCATTGCCGACAACCGCATCATCTTACTGTCACCGTCATTTCTTCGATCTCCTGAGCGAAAGGCTTTCAGCTGAGTCTCAGTGTATTCAGCCCATTGCCCACCAATCTTGGGAAATCCTGCGAGGCCATTACCGTCACCCGAAGGCGCGTGACAACCTGTACAGGCGGCGACTTGTTTTCGAGCAATGCCAGCTTTGTAAATACTTTCTCCCAAAGAGACGAGCGCTGGGTCAGCTGCGCCCACGCCCGCTGTCTGACCAGCGTAAAAAGCGCTTAGGTCTTCAAGATCTTGCTGACTCATTCCGTCGAGAATCCCGGTCATGAGTACGGCGCTACGCGCGCCTGATTGAATATCTTGCAACTGCTTCAGCAAATAAGCGGGGTTCTGGCCGGCAATGTTTGGAAAGCTGCCAGCAAGACTATTACCATCGGTACCGTGGCAAGCAACACAAGTACCGGTTAACGCCTCTCCTCTGGCGGCGTCTCCGCCAGCAAAAGCCATCTGACCTAACCCTATAAGACACAAACTCCAAATCACTCTCAGCATGACATACCTTTTTCTTTCTTAACCATGGGGCCTTTCATTAACCAAAGGACCACTCTTTCGCGACCACAGGAATCGGATGCGCTATTATAGCGAAAACCCACGCAAGTGACAGATCAGCACAACAAGTATTCGCTATGAAACAGTTTGACTATCAGTCCGCTCAATTTCTCACCAGCGCCGCCCAAATGCACCAATGCCCCGCTGACGAGGGGGCCGAAGTCGCTTTTTGTGGTCGATCCAATGCCGGAAAATCAAGCGCGATCAACACCCTGACTCGGCAGAAAAAGCTTGCCAGAACCAGCAAAACGCCTGGTAGGACCCAACTGATTAATTTCTTCAGTCTTCCAGATGATGCACGGCTCGTTGATCTGCCTGGGTATGGCTACGCCAAAGTGCCTATGCCGCTGAAGCAATATTGGCAAACCCACCTTGATGAATATTTTAGGTCTCGCCGAAGTTTGGTTGGACTCATACTGCTCTCTGATATTCGACATCCGATGAAACCTTTCGATGAAATGATGCTCAAATGGGCTGAGCAAACTCAGATTCCGCTCCATGTGCTCCTTACCAAAGCAGATAAATTAAGCCGAGGGGCTCAGCAATCAGCCCTACTTCAAAGACAGCAAAATTTATCCAACAGCATCACCGTTCAAACCTTCTCGGCACAAAGCGGTCTTGGTTTAGATTCACTGAAACAAGTTTTAAATCGATGGCTGACGGGTACATCCGAATAAAAAAAGCCCCATCCGTAATGGGGATTACGGATGGGGCCCGAGACTTCGGTAAAATGGGGAAAACCGAAGCTTCTGCCGAAAACACTCAATAACACAGGTTTCTAAATCTTCAGACCCAAGGATTGGCGATTAGTTCCTTCACCCCGTTAAAAAAAATCCAAAGGTCTTAAATTGCGCTACACGCTTGTCCGAGAGTTGTCAGGTACGTGCTATTCACTCAGCACATTACTTGACCATCCTCATTCATGACTACAGACACCTATTTGTTTACGGATTAAGGGCGTCTGCCAGATCAATGAGCGCCTTCCCAATCAGCGGCAACACCAACTTCTACAATCAGGGGGATATCAAGATCGGCGGCATTTTCCATTAGGTCAATGACCGCCAGGCGGGTCGAGTCAATGGCTGATTCTGACACCTCGAGCACTAATTCATCATGAACCTGCATGATTACCCGCGCCGGGGTCCCACTGTCTTCCAGCCAATTCTGAACTTTAATCATGGCACGTTTAATAATATCTGCAGCGGTCCCCTGCATGGGCGCGTTGATCGCGGTACGTTCAGCCGCCTGCCGCATTTGAAAGTTAGAGGAATTAATCTCGGGCAAATATAACCGTCTCCCAAACCAGGTCTCAACATAACCTTGTTCGCTAGCTGCTGCGCGAATGGACTGCATATAGTTTAGGACACCAGGATAGCGCTCAAAATAAAGGTCCATATAATTTTGTGCATCGGCACGACCAATGCCTAGCTGCTTTGATAATCCGAACGCTGACATGCCGTAGATCAGCCCAAAATTGATTGCCTTAGCACTACGACGTTGCTCTGCCGTTACAGAGTCCAGCGTGACCCCAAATACTTCAGCCGCTGTGGCTCGGTGAATATCGAGCCCCTCTGAAAACGCAGAGGTTAAGCTAGGATCTCCCGATAGATGCGCCATGATTCGAAGCTCTATCTGTGAGTAGTCTGCCGCCATCAATCGGCTACCCTCAGGTGCTAGAAAAGCTTTTCTCACTTGCCTGCCTGCTTCTGTTCTGATCGGAATATTTTGCAGGTTGGGATCGGTACTTGACAGACGACCGGTTGCAGCCACAGCCTGATGGTAAGACGTGTGAAGGCGCCCCGTTTCTGGCCTCACCTGCTTAGGGAGCTGGTCCGTATAGGTTGACTTGAGCTTATTCAGGCTACGGTGGGTAATAACAACTTTAGGCAGCGGATAATCCAGGGCTAATTCCTGAAGCACCGCTTCGTTGGTGGAGGGTTGTCCCTTAGGCGTTTTTTTTATCACAGGCAGCTTTAGCTTTTCGAACAAAATGGCTTGTAGCTGTTTCGGCGAGCTCAAGTTGAAGGATTCTCCAGCAAGCTCATAAGCTTGAGCGACGAGCGCGTCGAGTTGATTGCCGATATCGGCCGATTGCGCGGCCAACATGTCACAATCGAGAAAAACGCCGTTGCGCTCAATCTCCGACAACACGCGAACTAGAGGTAACTCAATATCCTGATAAACAGGCAATAACCGGTTATCGCCCGCAATTTTTGGCCAAAGCACTTGATGCAGTTGCAGGGTGATGTCTGCATCTTCAGCGGCATAGTGAGCGGCCTCACTCAAAGGAACTTGATTGAAGGTAAGTTGTTTGACCCCTTTGCCAGCAATATCAGCAAATTTCACGGTTTTACGATTTAGATATTTTGCGGCTAAGTCATCCATGTTATGACGCGTAGCAACACTGTTGTAGACATAGGACTCAAGCATGGTGTCCGCTATTGGCGCCGTAATATCCACGCCATATCGAGCCAATATGCTCAAATCAAACTTTAGGTTTTGACCGATCACAAGTTTGTTACGATCGCTCAAAAAAACCGCCAATTGCTGGAGCACAAATTCCCGGTCTAACTGTGTCGGCGCCCCCTCGTAATCATGCGTAAAGGGGATATAAGCCGCAACGCCAGGTTCAGTGCATATCGAAACACCTACCAGCTCGGCATCCATATAATTGAGACCCGTAGTTTCTGTATCAAAAGCAAAACTATCGGCACTGGCTAGACGATCCAACCAAACCTGAAGATCGGTTTCGGTAAGCACTAGATCGTAATTTACGTCAATCTCCGCGATCGCGGGCTCAGGCTCAGACCCCAACGTCTCTAACCAACTTTTAAACTCATAAGTTTCGAAAGATTCGCGAAGGCCTTGTTCATCCGCGGATATCGCTTCAAACCTTCCTGCGTCACTTAGGTCGAGTTCAGTTCTAATTGTTGCCAAATCATAGGAGAGGGGTAGATGCGACAGGGATTCCCGTAAGTACTGGCCCACTTTACCTGAAACTTGTTCGGCATTTGCCATCACGCCATCCAGACTTCCATACGCTTCAAGCCATTTTACTGCTGTCTTCGGTCCGCATTTAGGAACCCCGGGAATATTATCAACGGTGTCCCCAACCAAGGCCAAATAATCAATAATTTGATCGGGCCGAACACCAAATTTTTCAATGACCCCTTGTTCATCTAAGAACTGGTCGGTCATGGTGTTCATCAGTGTTACCCGCGGGCCAACCAACTGCGCCATATCTTTGTCGCCGGTTGAAATCAAGACGCTTTGGTCCGCCTGCGCCGCTTGCATTGCCAAAGTACCAATGACGTCATCGGCCTCAACACCCGCTTTGACTATTAAAGGCAATCCCATTTGTTCAACGATGGTATGAATAGGTTCGATTTGAACACGAAGGTCCTCAGGCATGGGGGGCCGATTGGCTTTGTATTCTGGATAAAGATCGTTTCTAAAGGTTTTGCCTTTGGCGTCGAAGACAACCACAATTTTTGACTCTGGAAAATCAGTGCAGAGTTTGCGAATCATGCTCACCACACCCTTAATCGCTCCAGTTGGGTGACCTTTGGCCGTGGTCAGTGGCGGCAGTGCGTGATAAGCGCGGAATAGATAAGATGAACCATCAACTAAGATTACGTTAAACTTCTGACTCATAACTTAGGCATTCCTCACAACTTTGATAACCATACTTTGAATATTCGTTCCATATCAATCACGCTATTGGCCTTGCTCGCGATGAAAGCTTATCCGAGTGAGTTGACCGAAGCTGATATCACCTCATCAGAGGCATCGATTACGCTGATCGAAAATACCGAAGACCAAAGGGTCTACGAATTTCGTCAAAACGGTGTTCTCATGATGATCAAAGTCATTCCTTCGGTTGGCCGACCCTATTACCTTGTGCCGGCCAACGGAGAAGCCCATTTTACCGACTTAACACAGATCAAACATCTTTATCCTCAATGGACATTAATCGAATGGTGAACCATGGCTGTTTATACGAAACTGCCAGCTGATGCGCTAGCCACCTATTTAGAAAATTTCCAAATAGGCTCGCTTAAGACATACGAGGCCATTACTACCGGTATAGAGAATAGCAATTACCGAATCGTGACTCGACTCTTCGACGAGGATGTAAAATCGGTTTTGACTATCATCGAGGGTGAAAACCAGGCTCGCACCGAGGACGTGCGTCGCGCCATGCAACATCTTGCACACTATGGTTTACCCGTACCGCAGTCGAGATTATTGAAGGTTGGTGTTAAGCAACCTAAGATTGAAGGGAAACCGACATTCCTAATGCAGGACTTGCCAGGTCAGCATTTTACAGATGTGTCGACAGATCATTGCTCTGCGCTTGGCGAAACCCTAGGACGATTACATACCACGTCTACAGCACTCGATTGGGATCGACCTGCACTCTATGACAGCTCATGGATGTCAGACACGCTAACAGCCTATCGCAAGCACTTATCTCTCAATCATATTCAGCTTATCGAACGCGTTATCGATGACTATGAGACCCTTGAAACTGCTGGACTACCTCGTGGTCTTATCCATGGTGACGCATTCAAAGACAACGTCTTGTTCGATAATACACACCTTGTTGGCCTACTTGATTTTTTCCATATTAGTCAGGACCTCTGGATTATGGACTTGGCCATCGCGATCAACGATTGGTGTACAGACAGCCAGGGCTGTCTGCGTAACGACCACGCCGCCGCATTGTTAGCCGGCTACGATAGCGCTAGGAGGCTAGAGCGAGAAGAACGGGCCGCTTTGGCGGTTGCTAGGGCCGTCGCCGCGGCTCGCTTTGCGCTCACACGTTTAGAAACATTTGACGGTAAAGGATTTCGGAAGGACCCCCAAGGGCAATTGCAGATCCTTCATCAAGTGGTGGCTGTGAACATTCAACAAGGCTTCAATTAATCAGGTAGCATCGCAATACTGAGCCCAAGACAATTCAAAGCCAGCCAAGGTTAAAGGCCACTCATAATCCGCACTAATTGAGGTATTTGATGGGGCGCTTTGATGAAGCCTGCATAACGGCCTTCAGGATCAATCACTACGATCGAACCGGTATGGTCAACCGTGTAGGTGCCGGGTTCACCGCCGGGAATTTTGCCAAACGCGACGTTCACCTGAGTCGCAAATCGCGTTATCGCCTCGTGTGATCCGGTGACCCCTTTGAAATCGGCATTAAAACTGGATAGATAACGCCTTAACCGGTCAGGGGTGTCTTGGTCAGGGTCGACCGATACCAAATGAATATCAGGGATTTCTTCGGTTATTTGTCCGACGGCCTGGTTCAGCAGAGAAAGGGTCGTTGGACAGATATCAGGGCAAGCGGTAAAGCCAAAGTAAAGCAGGTCCCAGTTCTCGCTAAAATGGCCGGCCTGTATTGCTGAACCCGTCTCTGACACCAAGACCGGGAGTTCTATTGGTCTTGGCGTATCAAATCGGATAAGCCCGAGTTTAGCCGCTTCCGCAGGGGCTAAAGTATCATCTCTATTTAAATAATTAGAGATGATGACGCCGAGCATTAACGCTACAAAACCCAAAAGATAGATTAGGGTCTTGCGGATACCTGCCTTTTGAGCCTCGCTATGCATACGTCACCGGCATCAAATAATGATCAAGAAGCAGCGCTAAGAACAATAGGGCCAGGTACAAAATAGAGTACTTAAACGTTTCAATCGGGGCGTCAGGGTTGCGATCATACAACATAACCAGAGACCAATAGAGGAATCCTGCTCCAAGGGCCAACGCACTGACTAAGTACAGTAAATTACTCATGCCGATCACAAACGGAAGCACCGAGACAACCAGTAGAATTACCGTGTACAAAACGATGTGCAACTTAGTATAGGCAACTCCATGAGTGATCGGTAGCATCGGTATATCAACTTTCTTGTAGTCCTCAAGACGATCAATCGCTAAAGCCCAAAAATGCGGTGGTGTCCACGCGAATATAATTAACACCAACAGTAAACCACCCGCATCAACACTGTCGGTCACCGCAGTCCAACCAAACAACGGAGGGGCAGCACCGAAAAGCCCACCTATAACGATATTTTGGGAGGTCGCCCGCTTTAAATACAGGCTATAAATCAGTCCATAACCTAGCCACGCTGCAAAGTTCAACCAGGCTGTCAGCGGATTGACTGCAACCGCCAAAATAACCAAACCAAGGCCACCGGTAATCGCAACAAACACCAATCCCTGAGCCGTTGATACCCGTCCCTGGGCCACTGGTCTGTTTTCCGTTCTAGCCATCTTTTGATCGACCGTCGCGTCAATCAAATGGTTGAGTGCAGCAGCAGATCCAGCCACCAGTGCCACACCTAACAAACAATTAAAGATCAGTGGCATGGGGACCCAAGCATCGGTCGCCAAAAACATCCCAACTAACGTGCACAGCAACATCAATAACACAACCCGAGGTTTGCACATCTCGTAAAAATCTCGCCAAGCGGGCAGCGCAGGTGCTTGCAAAATGTCGGTCATAGCCATGCGTCTAGGTCTCTTCGGCCTCGAATTGTAACGGATGCAGGCGTTGAATTCATATTTTCTGTGCGCCTATCCAATACTTGATACCTTCAGCAAATGCTTAAGGTCTAGGAGCAGCGGCTTGCCAACCCGCTTCGTATCATAGGCCATCACCACTTGGCCGAGAGGATCAACAACATAAACCACGAAACCGTTTGGATTCGCTCCCGCCTTCGATGCTGGCAAAAGTCGAGCCAATTGAGGATCTGTGCGAATTTCCAAGTTGGGATATGCAACCTGCAGCTCAGCTGATTTTGTTGAGTCCAGCGGGCTTGGGGTAACCAAAGTCCGTGAAACACGGTCAGAGTTTTTACCCAAAGCGATGTGAATCTGTCTGACTTGGTAGATCAGTTCGGCGCAAGCGGCATCGCATGAACTCTGTACCAATGTAATTAATCGCCACCCGTCGGAAGTAGGCACATGTTCAGAAACATCCTTGGGCGGCGAAACCAATTCGCCTCGATTCGTTGTCGTTTGCGGGATTATCTCCGGCGCGAAAAAAAATACCCCATACGCTACGAGCATAGGTACGAAAGCGATCGCAGCAATTAACAGGAGGCTCTTTCTACCGTTGCCTCGAGAGGGTTCGTTCATTCTGTAATACTCCGCTTGGATCGAAACGTAAAATAACAAAATAGCCCTAACAAGGTTGCTGCCATAGCAAACCATTGGACCGCATAGCCCGTGTGCTTAGCCGGCAACATAACCGTCAACCGCCAATCTCTCGGCAGGGCGTTGACATCCATTTCGTCAAGCCTAATCACGAGAGGCAAAAGCGGCTTTGCCAGAACCCCAGATAGCACCGTAGGGTCTTGCGTTGGGACAATTCGAGGCCATCCCTCGTATGCCAGAATCTGATTTCGGTTTGGCCACGAGGATACGTAAATTTGCCCGAAAGCGTTCACTTCATCCGCTAACGGCGGTATCGCGGGCATCTGGTCCCGACTGGCGCCTCCTGAGACAAAACCCCTATTGACCAACACGGTTTGCCCTTCTTGCAACACCATTGGATGCAGAACTTCAAAGCCAACTTGGCCGGCTAACACCACGTTGTCTCGCAGAAATACTTGATCTGATCCAATGGTGCCCTGTAAACGGACTTTGCGGCCGGTCACCCATTCTTCTTCAGACAACGTTAATAACGGCGCCGCAGGTAAATCAGACAATCGCTTGGTTGCCGCAAGTTGCATTTTCTTTTCGTCGGCTCGATCCAGCTGCCAAAATCCCAGATAACAAAATAAACAGAAAAAAACAGTGGTGAATAGCAACAGCCGAAAATTAATATGTGCTCTAATCGACATCAAACGGGCCTTTTTCTGCTTAGACGCGTATCACTATTTTCGATTGAGGTTTTCATATGCTGCTAAAAACCATCATCATTTTGCTATTAGTTGCAAATATAGCGGCGTTGGGTACTGCGTTTTACGCGATGATGTCTGACATGGGCTCTTCTGAGGGGACTCGGACCGCTAAATTCCTTACAATCCGAGTGTCTCTGGCGGCGCTGCTGTTGGTGGTTGTGGTTTACGGAATTTTAAGTGGCGATCTCGGCCTAGGCGCCCCTTGGCACCCAGGCATCACACCCTAGGCGACTGATCCCCTGGGAACCTGCTACTTTCTAGGTGCCCATAATGTAGACGAGCACAAATAGCAACAACCACACAACATCCACAAAATGCCAGTACCAGGCTGCCGCCTCAAATCCAAAACAATCCGTCTTTGTGAAATGCCCTTTCATGGCTCGACCGAGCATCACAATGAGCATAATGGTACCAATGGTTACGTGCGCTCCGTGAAACCCCGTCAACATAAAGAATGTTGAACCAAAAATCCCCGAGTTTAGCGTTAAACCGTAATGTGCATACGCTTCGTAATATTCCACGGCCTGACACACTAAAAATGCTAGCCCCAAAACGATGGTTGCCACTAGCCATCCAATAATCTTCTTTCTATCGCCATGATTGATCGCATGATGTGCAAAAGTGACTGTAAAACTGGACGTAACCAGCAGCAAGGTGTTAACCAAAGGTAATCCCCAGGGACCAATGACGCCTGCCGGCGCCGCGAATTGCTCTGGATTTGGATTGTCTAAAAGAGGCCACTGAGGCACATAGTCTGGCCAAATCATGTCACTGGGCCCGCGCTCACCAACACCGCCTATCCAATCGACAACCCAGAACCGGATGTAAAAGAGTGCACCGAAGAACGCCGCAAAAAACATCACTTCCGAGAAGATGAACCAGCTCATGCCCCATACAAATGACTTATTCATCTGCTGGCTGTACATTTTGGCGTGATTTTCCTCAATCACTTTCGCAAACCAAAAGAATAGGGTGGTAGCCATCACCAGGCCGCCCATTAGAAAGACCGTAATGCCGAAATTGCTATCCGAACCCGATGACATTTCATTTAATAAGTTGCCGCCACCATAAACTGTCAGAAAAATACCCAATGAGGCAAAAATTGGCAGCGCACTATTATGGGGGACATAATAACTTTCATAAGTCGTGTCAGAGGCCATCTATATTCTCCATCAAATCTCTGATTATTCGGCAGCGCCAGAAGCTGCGAGTTCGGTTACATCAAATAAGGTATAAGACAACGTTAGCGTTTGTACCGTTGCCGGCAGATGCGGATCGATAATAAAGCGCAAGGGCATGTCAATTTGCTCACCAGCCGCCAATTGCTGCTTCTCAAAACAGAAACACTCAGTTTTGTGGAAATATTCTGCAGCATGAAACGGCGCCACACTAGGAATAGCTTGGGCGGTCATAGTGGCCCGTGCAATATTCGAGGCATAAAACGTCGTGTCATAAATTTTGCCTGGAACGACTTTCAAGGTCCGCACCGAAGGTCTGAACTCCCAAGGCATATTAGCATTATTATTTGCCAAAAATTGCACAGTGACCAATCGGTCTTCGTCAATTTCTAACGTCTCTGAAGCTACATACGCGCCGCCAGTTTTCCCATTCGCACCAGTCACCTGGCAGTAAATGTCATAGAGGGGCACCAAGGCGAAACCGAAGACAAACATGCCAAAAACCACACTGATCAATTTCAGTGTGGTTTTGTTCTGCGCCGATTGATCCGTCACTGTAAAAACCTCTAACTTATGCCATGGACCGTTCGGGCAGTGCCGGTGGCGTCGAGAATGTGTGATAAGGCGCAGGAGATGCCACCGTCCACTCTAGCCCTTCTGCGCCATCCCAAACCTCGTCGGTTGCTTGCTTACCGCCTCGAATACACTTGATGACAATAAACAAAAACAGCAGCTGGCTGAAGCCAAACAAAAACGCTCCCATGCTGCTGACCATGTTCCAATCAGCAAACTGCAGCGCATAGTCAGGATATCGTCGCGGCATACCAGCCAGACCGATGAAATGCTGCGGGAAGAAAGTGACATTAACGCCAACAAAAGACAGCCAGAAGTGTGTCTTACCGAGTGTCTCGTCGTACATGTTGCCTGTCCACTTGGGCAACCAATAATAGGCTGCGGCCATAATGCTAAAGATCGACCCTGGTACCAAGACGTAATGGAAATGCGCCACCACAAAATAGGTATCATGGTATTGGAAATCCGCTGGCACAATCGCAAGCATCAAACCTGAGAGCCCGCCAATTGTGAACAAGATCACAAAAGCGATCGCAAATAACATAGGCGTCTCGAAAGTCATCGAACCCTGCCACATCGTTGCCACCCAATTGAACACCTTCACGCCAGTCGGAACCGCAATCAACATCGTGGCATACATGAAGTAAAGTTCACCGGCGATCGGCATGCCCACCGTAAACATATGATGCGCCCAAACGATGAACGATAGAAACGCAATCGAGGCCGTTGCATAGACCATTGAGTCGTATCCGAAGAGTTTCTTTCGAGCAAAGGTTGGAATGATGGCTGAAACCACACCAAACGCAGGCAGAATCATAATGTAAACTTCGGGGTGGCCAAAGAACCAGAAGACATGCTGGAAAAGCACGGGATCGCCGCCGCCTCCAGCGTTGAAAAATGCTGTGCCAAAGTGAATATCCATCAACATCATGGTAACGACCCCGGCTAGAACCGGCATGACCGCAATGAGCAGATAAGCCGTTATTAACCAGGTCCAAACAAAGAGCGGCATGTCCATCAAACGCATGCCGGGTGCTCGCAAGTTCAAAATTGTCACCACGACGTTGATCGATCCCATGATGGATGAAATTCCCATCAAATGCACAGCAAAGATGAAAAACGTCACGCTGGGCGGAGCATATTCAGTCGATAGTGGCGCATAGAATGTCCAGCCGAAGTTGGGCGCGCCGCCTTCCATAAATAGCGTGCTAAGGAGCATGCCAAAGGCAAAGGGCAAGATCCAAAAACTATAGTTGTTCATGCGGGGCAGGGCCATATCTGGGGCGCCGATCATCATTGGAACCAGCCAATTGGCTAGTCCAACAAAGGCGGGCATGACTGCACCAAACACCATGATCAAGCCGTGCATTGTTGTCATTTGATTAAAAAATTCTGGGACAACTAATTGCAATCCGGGCTGAAAAAGTTCGGCGCGTATCACCAGCGCCATACAGCCACCGACTAAAAACATGGCGAAGCTGAACCATAAATACAGCGTGCCAATATCTTTATGATTGGTCGTTAGAACCCAACGCATCAAACCTTTATCTGGTCCGTGATGGTGATCGTCATGATGATTTTCTATTACTGCGCTCATCTTAATCTCCTATTCTTCACCCGTAATCAGTGCATTAACATCTCTGGGCTGCACCATATCACCCACGTCGTTGCCCCATGCATTTCTCTCGTAGGTCACGACAGCAGCAATTTCTGCGGGATTGAGCTGCGCCGCAAACGCTTGCATTGCACTTCCCGCTTTACCATTCACGACGATATCAACATGCGCGTCCATCGGGCCGATAGCCAGACCCTGTCCTACTAAAGATGGGAACGCTGGAGGTATACCCTCGCCATTGGCCTGATGACATGTTTGACAATGCTGGGCATAAACTTGCTCGCCAGTCTCCATTAATTCCGCCATCGTCCAAGTCTTACCTACCGTCTCATACACTTCCAACGCTTCTTGCTGCTTCATTGCAAGCCAGGCGTCATACTCATCTTGTTCTACGGCTTTAACCACAATCGGCATAAAGCCATGATCCTTGCCGCAAAGTTCGGTGCATTTACCCCTGTAAATGCCCGGCTCTTCCACCACTGCCCAAGATTCATGTACGAACCCTGGAATCGCATCTTTTTTGACGGCAAAGTCAGGGACCCACCATGAGTGAATCACATCGTTCGAAGTAATCAAAAATCTGACACGCTTATTAATGGGAATGACCAATGGGTTGTCGACATCCGCTAGATAATGCTCTCGCTTGGGCGTGCGGTTGTAATACTCATCCGCCGGCGTCAGCAAGGAGCTCATAAATTTCACCTCTTGAGCAGGATCATCGCTCAAATAGGTATACTGCCATTTCCACTGATAACCGCGGACTTCGATGTCCATATCTGCACCGGACGCATCATACATGTCTCGCAGAGTACTGGTTGCTGGTACTGCCATCCCAACCAGTATAAAAATTGGAATGATCGTCCAAGCATACTCAAGCTTAGTGCTGTGAGAAAAACTCGCTGGCTCAGCGCCCAACGACTTTCTGTGTACCAGCATTGACCAAATCATGATGCCAAACACCACGACGCCGATCACAACGCAGATCGTAAAAATCAGCATATGTAAGTCATAGACTTGACGACTGATCTCGGTAACCCCTTTGGTCATATTCAGTGCTGACCAGTCCGCAAAGGCTTGGATACTGGATGCTAGTGCTGTCGCCGCGATCAACCAACGCATAATGCGTCTTATCTGCCCATTCGCGCCTAATTTGCTCTGTTTTTCTGTCATCTGCAGCAACTCCAACCTTAATTGAATCTTTTAATTTGATCCGTCAACTTGATTTTGGGATAGCGCTTCGCATCTTCTTGCACTTTTAAGGTTTACTATTAGTGCTTGCTATCGATACAGTACTTGTTATCGATACAGTGCTTGTTATCGATGCCTCTGGCGCGTTTCCCTCAACCTCTTAAAATACCTTTTCAATTACCTTTACTTTCAACTTCTCTGTGGGAAGGACAGTGACTGCACTGCATCCCATGCCATTAAGCGCTTTCTTCTCAGCAATCTGCCTCAACAACCTGGACCTAACTTCCGGGGCCTTGCCAATTCCCTAACTTGCTTGCAAGTCGTGGCGCTTTCCTCGATTTGCGCGGCCTCTGGTCAGGCTTTGCTAATTATCGATGTTTTACGGGCGGAATGCACTCCATAGACGCATTGCCCTAGCGTTATCAGCGGGATTTATTGTCCCTAATTATCTTATTCGTATCTTTGATGGCTTCCTCGGACAGCCCCGCTCTCGCGAATTGATTCTGGGCTCTCCTCGCGATGAGGCCGTGCTTAGCGTAAATCATCTTCTGTCAGCCCTACGGGGCCGCAAGTATAGCCCCGAGGCTCTCGACCCTCAAGTCGTTGTGGGTTTAAATTGCAGTACTACAGCGTTGTCAGAATTCACGTCAGGCTCTGGCTCTGACGGCTTCTCATTACTGTAATCGCAGTCAATGCACTGGACTCGCTCTTGAGGGGCTTGAGGTTCTATAAAGAGGCTGTCAAATTGCCCGCAGCCGGGGCAACGGGCGCCCGCTATAAATCGTCGATTCATGTCGTAATGCCCAATTGCAGCAGCAATGCATCAATTTTTGGCAACCTGCCTCGAAAAGCCTCGAATAAGGTCAGCGCATCCTTGGACCCGCCCTGCTCAAGGACGGTATTCAAAAAGCGCTCGCCAGTCTGGCGGTTGAAAACGCCTTCTTCTTGAAACTTAGAAAACGCGTCTGCGCTGAGTACTTCGGCCCATTTATAACTGTAATAACCCGCGGCATAACCATCTACATCTCCGAATATGTGGCTAAAACCGTGCTGAAAACGATTAAAAGGCGCTGTCGGAGTGACCGCCACCGCCTCACGAACCTCGTCAATCACGTTTTGAATGCTGTCGGGCCTGCCGTCAAATTGGTCATGCAACTTAAAATCAAACAGCCCAAATTCGAGTTGACGAACCATCTGCATACCGGACTGAAAATTTCGCGCCGCTAACAGCTTTTGTAGCATCTCATCCGGCATGGGCTCCCCGGTTTCGATGTGTGCGGACAATATTTGCAGCGCTTCGCGATCCCAACACCAGTTCTCTAGGAATTGACTGGGTAATTCGACCGCATCCCAAGCGACTCCGTTGATGCCAGATACGGCACCGCAATCGACCTGAGTTAGCATGTGATGCAGTCCGTGCCCAAACTCGTGAAACAAGGTCACCACTTCTGAGTGCCGCAGCAAGGCTGGCCGACCGCCCAGAGGCGGTGAAAAGTTACACGTTAGAAATGCCACCGGCAGGATGTCTCCAGACTCCGGGTCTCGACGACGATTGACGCACTCGGCCATCCAAGCGCCGCCTCGTTTTTTCGGTCGAGCATAAAGATCAAAGTAGAAGCGAGCCAAAGGTTTGCCCGCTCTCAGTATGCGGTAGGTCAATACGTCGCCGTGCCAAACCGTCATATCCGTAACGGGTTCGACATCAATCCCAAAAAGTTGTTTGACGATGTCGAACAAACCGTCGATAACTTTCGATACAGGAAAGTAATTGCTAACTTCATCTTCAGACAAATCAAACTGCGCCTGTTTTAACTGCTCTGCACAATAAGCGATATCCCAAGGCTCAAGCTTCGTAAGCCCCAGCTTTGCCTCACCAAAGTTTTTAATTTCAGCGTAATCTGCCTGGGCAATAGGTTTTGAACGCTCCGCTAGTTCTACTAAAAATGCCATCACCGCTTCTGGTGATTCCGCCATCTTGGTGGCAAGGCTGAGCTCTGTATAACGCTGAAATCCAACGAGGTTCGCAAGTGCAACGCGATCCCGCATGATCTCTACCATCAAAGCAGAATTATCGAATTGCTCAGCTTGAGGGCCAAGCTCAGATGCACGAGTGACAAAAGCCTCGTAAACACATTCCCTTAGCTCACGGTCCTCGGCATAAGTCATCACTGCTACATAACTCGGGGCGCTTAAATCAAATCGAAAACCCTTCTGTCCCTGTTGGACAGCCGCTTGCGCTGCTAGCGCTCTAGCATTTTCTGGCAATCCCGCCAGCCGATCGGTTTCCGAAATTAAAAGATGCCACGCATCTGTTGCATCTAAAATATGTTCAGAGAACAAACTGGTATTCTCATTGAGTCGACGCTTTAAATCGCCGTATTGCTTACGCTCATCACCCGACAATGCCACCCCCGATAAGCGAAAATCTCGAAGCGCATTGCTGACCGCCTTTTGCTGCTCAAGGGTTAATCCGAGCTCGGTCTGCTGAGATTCAAGGCGCTGATATAAAGCATATAGCTCGACATCTTGGTTGAGTTCGGTTTCATACTCGCTCAATAACGGTAAGCAGGCGTTGTAAGCCGACCGTAAATCCTCTGAATTCATGACTGCATTGAGATGCGCTACAGGCGCCCATGCCTCTGCTAACCGCGCACTTAATCGATCTAATCGTGGTAATACCTCGCGCAAGGCCTGAACATCATTTGCCAACTTTAAACTTGTGAGTTCCGCTCGATTGTCAGCTAGAATTTCTCTAATCGCAGGCTCGACATGATCCGGTTTAATCAAATCGAATCGGGGGAAATCAAACGGTCTCAGCAGGGGATTCATGGCAACCTCAAGATATTTATGAAGACGTTTTTAATTCTGATAAAGCGCGTCTGACGTCTGGACGCACACCGAACCAAATCTCAAATGCAAAGGCCGCTTGCGCCACTAACATACCAAATCCATCAGAGAGATGATTCGTACCCTGGCTACTCGCCCATGCAAGGAAAGGCGTCGGTCTTGGCCCGTAACTCAAGTCATAACAGAAAGTGTCTGTACCAATCACCCGACCTGGCAGATCTGGTGTTGCGCCCGATAGGCCCGCGGCGGTCGCATTAAGAACCAGATCGTAAGCTTCTAGGAACGTGTCTTTTGAAGGCGCTGACACAGCGCCTTTCATAGCAAGCGCATAATCTGTCGCCGCAGCAGACGTTCGGTTCCATATATCCAGCGTCGCCGGACCTTGCGACAAAAGCGCCGGTACAATCCCGCGACCGGCGCCACCAATCCCCAACAATAGGATGCGTTTATTCGCTAACGTAACCCTCTGATGCTCGAGTAGATCCATGATCAAACCCTTGCCATCAGTATTGTGGCCCAAAATTTGGCCGTTACTTTGAAACACTAAGGTGTTTACTACACCCAATTCTTGGGCCTCCTCGGTCACCTGATCACAGCGTGTCGCTGCGTCGCTCTTGAACGGTACCGTGATGTTACAACCTAGCGCGCCTTGGTCTTGCAGGGTCTTTAGGGCATGTCCCAAACCATCATGTGGCACCAAAACTTTCTGGTAATCCAAACGAATCCCGAATTGGCGGGCAAAATTCTGATGGATTTCTGGGGATCGGCTATGAACAATCGGATTCCCTAAGACGGCTAAATAATGCATTTATTGCTCGCGCGCTCTGAGCACATCACCCGACTGTAAATCGACAATCTCGCTAGGGCCAACTTGGCCTCCCAAGGCACCTGGGATGATAAAATCGATCATGTCCTTAAACTCAGCTTGTACTCCCGAAGCGGATAGTAAACTCGGCTGACCTGATCGATTCGCCGAGGTAGAAACTAAAGGCCCGCCTAACCAATGACACAGAGCGCTGACTACCGGATGGGCCGATACCCTGAGCGCTATCGTACTATGTTCGCCACAAAGATAACGTGGGCATCGACCGTAATGAGGCACGAGCACGGTCACAGCACCAGGCCAAACACCCTCCAACCACTGCCGATGCTCCGCTTTCAAGTCTCTTAAGTAGATGTCAAATTGCGCTATTGAAGCTGCTACTAAAATTAACCCCTGATTTTCATGGCGCTGCTTTAGCGACAAAATGCGTCGAACTGCCGCTTCATGATCGGGATCGCATCCTAAACCCCAAACCCCTTCCGTCGGATAGGCAATGACAGCGCCATGACGAATGGCGCTTGGCGTACATCCTTCGGGAAGCGACGACTCAAAGATATTGTTTTGCAATGGCATCAGCCTTTTCAACAATAGCCCGGGCATTGTTGGCCCGCTCCTCAACTAAGGCTGCTTGCAGCGCATCATCCGATAGCGCCATCATTTGAATCGCTAGATAACCAGCATTCTTGGCACCCGCTTTGCCGATCGCGACGGTTGCAACCGGTATACCACCAGGCATCTGAACCGTAGATAAGAGGGCATCAAAACCTTGCAACGGACCTGCATCTATCGGTACCCCAATGACAGGGCGCGTAGTCTGGGCTGCAACCGCGCCAGCGAGATGCGCCGCCATGCCTGCCCCTGCAATAAAAGCCTGACATCCTCGCGCTTCAGCGTCTTTGACATAACTTTGGGTTTCTGAAGGTGTGCGATGCGCTGAGGTCACTTTGACCTCAACCGCAACATCAAACGATTTAAGTATATCGACGGCTGCATTCATTACAGGCAGATCGGAGTCGGACCCCATCAAAATTGCGACGAATTTTTTTGTCATAACCTTTCTCCCTTTTCGGCTGGCAATTATAAGTCCTAGGTAGTCTCTGAGCACCTTAAAAACGAAAAATTGCGCAATTTTTACCTGATTCAGGTCGCCGCTGGGTAAACGAGCAGGTCTAGATTTTTAGTTTGTTTTAATTCTCTCGTAACAGAGCCGTTCAGACATCGTCTCGGTTGCTTGACCAACCGAATGCAATTTATGCAAATCTGATGTTGGCGCGCGCCCTCAGTTAATGGTGCGATGATAACCAATTTGATCCCGGGTTATGCTGCCCTCAGACTCAAGACCGTGCATTGCTTGGGTAAAGTGTGCAACTGAAACCGCTAAATGATCGAGCAAAAGATTTGCCGTTAAAGGGCCAGAGGCCAACAACGACCAAATGGTTTTTTGCAATGGGGACCAGTGGGCCAGAGGAGCGCCAATCGATTGGGGTGATAGCCGCCGAGCTGGTGCCGGTAAGAGATGCGGCAGCACGGCAATGAGATCGGTGATCGATTCTAATAGATGGGCGCCGTCACGGATCAATGCATGACAGCCTGAAGCTGCGCCAGTATCTACATTTCCTGGTACTGCGAAGACTTCTTTGCCTTGCTCTAAGGCCCACTGCGCTGAAATCAGTGAACCACTACGCTTCTTCGCTTCTACCACGATCAGCGCATCGCACAAGCCAGTGATCAGTCGATTCCGAGCAGGAAAGTGATAGCCCTTAGGAGGCGTTCCTGGCGGGTACTCCGAAACTAAAAGACCCTGAGATGCAACGGTTTGATGTAAGTTTGCATTTTGTCTCGGATAAGGTATGTCACACCCTTGGCCTAACACTGCTATCGTCTTACCGCCGACGGCTAAGGCCCCTTGATGACTCGCCGTGTCGATGCCGCGAGCCAGGCCGCTGATAACCACCATGCCGAGCGCTGCTATTTCACGGGCAAGCTGTTCCGCAAACCGAAGCCCTTGCCAGGACGCCGCTCGACTACCCACCATGGCAATACTGGGTTTGTCTTCTAACGACAACGGTCCGACTAGGTATAGCTGCTCCGGCGGATCTGGTATTTCTTGCAACGATACAGGCAATCGCCGCCTTGATAACTGTCTTAGCACAATCATTCCTGCCGCTCTGGTGCGGTCCTAACTGATTTTTAAGCCATTATTAGGATTTCGTTTTAACCAGATAAGCGGTTTTTACGGAGAACTACCTAAGCATTTATGGAAATGATCTGACGGGATCTCCGACAGTCAGGACTTCGCTGGCTACAAGCACCAAACCATAGGCAACCTGCTCATAGACTTGATAAACCAGTAAACTGGCAACTGAACGATCGGGCAGGTCAATCATCTTACCTGTGACCGGGTCAGCCACCGAAGCGCCCCTCTTAGCGATTCGCAGCAGATCCCCGACCATAACCCCACTTTGCGCGCCCAAATTTACCGTCACCACCGAATTGTTGGCCGCCAATGTCGCATTGGCTCGAAGGCCAATAATTTCCCCCGCCAAGTTAAGTTGGTTCGTTTTTGGAAATAACGTGGGGTCTAGTATGCGTTCTTCGGAGACTAACAAGCGATCACCCGGAGAGATTTCCTCGCTGGAAGAAAGAATTTTCAGCATGGGCATTTCAGCCTCTCCGCTAACCCGTCGAGCTTGTCCTACTTCTAACAATTCGGTGCCTATCGTGTCCCCCGATTGGGGGTCACGATAGGTCTGTCCGCGCTGATAAATTCGGTAATTGGTCGCCGTTAACAAACCAGATTCTGAGGTGTAAACCAGATCGCCTGGCTTTAATAGCAATTTCCCGTCAATGCCAGCAACGATGTAAGGCGCTTGATCAAAATCTGCCGGGCCAAGAATTCTAAAGCGCCCCAGCCATTGGGCGATATCGTCTAGAGGAATAGCTGGAATCGGGTTTTTATTCTGGCTGATGCGAATACTGGGGCTCAGCTTCACTACCGTCGACGACAGCGCACCGGTTTGGTCGCCACGCATCAACTGTACCTTAAAACCCGCTTCTGTTTTGACAAGCCATAGCTCGTCTCCTGGATAAATCAAATGGGGATTGTCGATTTCAGGATTTACCTCCCAAATCTGCGGCCACTGCCAGGCCTCATCAAGATAAACAGAGGCAATGTCCCAAAGGGTATCCCCACGCTGCACGATGTATCGTTCTGGCGCGTCGGACTTCAACGCGGCACTCAAGGCCGGGTTGCCAATCATCAATGTCATGCCAAACACCCACATAACTACCAGCTTCAGCTGAGTCCGAAGGTACGACATAAGCGATTTCCTTGTATTTTTCGCGCTATAATTAGGAGATTAGGCCGCTGAATTACATTTTCGCGTTGCCTATATCATACAGCGGATTTAAAAAACCCAAAATTTATTCTATGAACCAATCTAGCCTTAATTCATGACGCCAACATTAATGACGATATTAGAATTCCCAGACGCCCGCTTGCGAACCAAGGCGGCGCCGATCAAGAATGTCTCTGATGCTATTGCAACCCTTGCAGACCGGATGTTAGCCACAATGTACGAGGCACCGGGCATCGGCCTCGCGGCGACGCAGGTAAATGTGCACCAACGGCTTCTCGTCTGCGATGTTTCTGAAGACAAAAGTGCACCTCTGGTCCTCATTAACCCAAAAATCGTTGAAGGCCATGGTTCGACCGAAACCCAAGAAGGCTGCTTATCCGTGCCTGGTTTTTATGAGACCGTCGTACGGCCAGAACAAATTCTCGTTGAAGCCGTTAACAGAGCCGGCGAACCCTTCCAATTAGAAGCTGATGGGCTGTTAGCCGTGTGTATCCAGCACGAAATTGACCATCTTGATGGCAAACTATTTGTTGACTACCTGTCGCCGACCAAACGGCAAATGATCCGTAAAAAGCTTCTGAAACTTCAAAAGTTGAACGCTTAAATGCGCATCGTCTTTGCGGGCACCCCAGCATTTGCTGCGGATCATCTCGCAGCGTTAATCGACTATCCCGAGGCAAATATTTTGGCGGTTATTACCCAGCCAGATAAACCAGGTAAACGGGGCAAACGGTTAACACCGTCACCGGTCAAGGAACTTGCACAATCTCACGGGTTAACGCTGCTTCAACCCCCCCGGCTCCAAGCTAAGGATCTTGCTGCCTTTGATATCGATCTGTTAATCGTCGTCGCTTATGGCCAAATCCTTAGTCCCAAAGTCCTGGCTCAACCTAAGATCGCCGCCCTCAATGTTCACGCCTCAGACCTTCCTAGATGGCGGGGTGCAGCGCCTGTGCAGCGAGCCATTTTGGCGGGGGATCGCGAAACTGCGATTTCACTCATGATCATGGAGGCCGGGTTAGATACGGGCCCAGTTGTTACCAAGACAACCTGTTCAATATCCGACGACGATACCAGCGGCAGTCTCTTCACAAAATTGGCAGCCATCGGTTGTGAAACATTAATTGAGACTCTCGAGACCATCAGGACCTCCGGACTTAAAAGCGTCGATCAGTCAACAACCGGGATTACCTATGCCCATAAGATTGAGAAATCAGAAGCCAAAATCAACTGGATGCAACACGCTGACTATATTGGTCGGCAAATTAGGGCACTGGCGCCAGATCCTGTCGCCTTTATGGGTTTCGGCGATCTCAGGATTCGTTGCCATCACGCGGCGGTTGCAGATCCAGTGCTCGTCGAAGCAGCGCCAGGCACTATCCTCGAAAAATCGAAACTTGGACTTCGGATCCAATGCGGCGTTGGACAGCTTTGGATCACCCATTTACAACTGCCAACGGGAAAGGGGACCGTGGTTTCAGGGGCTGCGCTAGCCAATGCCCAGATCTCAGGAATAACGCCCGGGGCGCGCTGCCAATAGATGCGCAACTTTCAAAAAGAAGTGAGAACTCTGAGTCGAGTCGTCCATAAAGGGCAGGCGTACGACGGTAACGATCTAGACCCACTGGGTCGATTCCTTGTGCAAACAACGTTGCGACACTTCTTTTGGTTAGACTTAATTGCCAGGCAATTGATCAAAAAACCGCTCCCAAACAAGCATCATGATCTGCACCTTTTACTGATACTTGGGTTGGGGGCGGTAGAACATTTAAATCTTCCGACACACACCTGTGTGAACGCCGCTGTAGAAACCACACGGGGCTTGCGAAAGACCTGGGCCAAGGGCTTGATCAACGGCGCGCTCAGAAACTTCCTACGATCACGTGAATCTCTGGCCAAAAACTTATCAGATGAACCCACGGCACGGACAAACCACCCGTTATGGATGATCGAGCGGATGCAGCGGGACTGGGGAGCGCAAGCCAGCGCAATTTTCTCCGCTAATAACGTTCCCGGTCCTATGACCTTAAGGGTCAATCGCCAGCGATTAACTCGATTAGACTACCAAGCCCAGCTGATGCAGCTTGAAATTAAATCCGTTCCTGCCGTCCTCAGTCAGGATGGCCTCGTCTTAGAGCAAGCCCTTGATGTTGCTGCTTTACCTGGGTTCGAAGACGGCATTGTGAGCGTGCAAGATTCTGGCGCCCAGCTCGCTGCGCTCCTGCTCGACCCACAGCCAGGGGACCGTATCCTTGATGCCTGTAGTGCACCCGGCGGCAAAACAGGGCATTTGCTGGAGATTATGCCGACCATCGACTTGGTCTCTGCAGACGTTGATGCCCACCGATTACAGCGCGTTCAAGACAACCTTGCTCGGCTAGGCCAAGCCGATGTGACCCAATGTTTGGATTTGACCCAAAGACAAGCTCGTCTGGGGCAATTTGACAGGATCCTATTAGATGCGCCGTGTTCAGCCAGTGGCGTGATCCGCAGACATCCCGATATTAAACTACTCCGTCGAGACAGCGACCTACCGGCACTAGGCAAAACGCAAATCGCACTCCTTAACCAATGCTGGCAGATGTTACGTTTGGGCGGCACCCTGCTTTACGTTACGTGCTCTGTTTTTTCCGAGGAGAATGTCAACATCGCGCAAGCTTTTATGGCACAGCATCCAGAGGCCGATTTAATACCTTTGCCCAAGGTTGGCGTTCCACTAGCAATCGGCGTACAGTTGCTGCCAACGATCGGTGCACATGACGGATTTTATTTTGCCCGGTTCAAAAAGATGGGACCCGGAATATGAAAATAATCATTTTGGGTGCTGGTCAGGTTGGTGGCAGTCTGGCACAGAACCTCGTCAAGGAAGCCAGCGACATCACGGTGGTGGATACCGATCCAGAAAAGTTGCGAGAACTCCAAGATCGCTACGATATTCAAACGGTCTGTGGTCAAGCGTCATATCCCAATATCTTAAAGCAAGCTGGCGCCGAAGATGCGGACTTGCTTATTGCTGTTACCAACTCTGATGAAATCAATATGGTGGCCTGTCAGGTCGCTTATACCGTGTTTCACACACCCACCAAAATTGCTCGTATACGTAGTCGAGCCTATCTTGTCGGCGGCGGTATCTTTCGCGATGACGCTATGCCGGTCGACCACATCGTCAACCCTGAGGAAATCATCACTCACGATATCAAGCGCTTAATTGATAATCCCGGAGCCCTACAAGTCATGGACTTCGCCGCCGGTCAGGTAAAGTTGGTGGGGCTTCGAATCGATCCGGATAGTCCTCTGGTAAATCAAGCGCTAAAAACCATTCGCCAGTTACTACCTAAAGCCGATACCCGCGTTGCGGCGATTTTCAGAGGGGACCGGCCAATCATGCCTGAGGGCGAAACAGTGATTGCCGCTAACGACGAGGTTTTTTTTATTGCGGCGGCCGAAAATATCCATCAAATCATGCACGAGCTACGATCCCACGAATTACCAAACAGGCGAGTGATCATTGCCGGTGGTGGTCATATTGGCGAAAATCTCGCCCAGCAACTTGAGGGACGATACGGGGTCCGTATCATCGAGCAAAATAGAAATCGCTGCTTTGCGCTTTCAGAATCACTAGAAAAAAGCATTGTTCTAAACGGTAATGCCTCAGATCGAGCGCTATTATTAGAGGAAAATATCGAAGACACTGACGTCTTCTGCGCTATCACTAACGACGATGAAGCCAACATCATGTCGTCAATGCTTGCCAAAAGTTTAGGGGCGAGAAAAGTTTTAACTTTAATTAACAATCCAGCCTACGTGGATCTCATCGAGGGGCAGGACATCGATATCGCCATTTCGCCACAACTGGCAACCCTAGGCGCGATCTTGACCCATGTTCGGCGCGGCGACGTCGTTAGAGTCCATCCCTTGCGCCGAGGCGCGGCGGAGGCGATCGAAGCCATTGCTCACGGCGATCAAAGCACCTCAAAAGTTATCGGTCGGACACTTGGCGCCTTGAAGCTCCCTCGGGGAACTAGCGTCGGCGCCTTAGTCCGAGGAGACGAAGTGATCATTGCGCATGATGACGTCACGGTAGAAGCGGATGATCATTTCATTTTATTTTTGGTTGATAAGACACGTTTAAAAGAAGTTGAAGCGCTTTTTCAGGCGCCACTGAGCTTTTTCTAAACATGCGACTCGGCGTAACTCTCAGAATTGTTGGCGGCTTGTTAATGTTTTTCAGCGCCACCATGCTGCCACCTTTGTTTGTTTCTGTGTTTTTTCAAGACGGCGCTCACCGCATATTTTTGACCGCCGCGGCGATCATTTTTATCAGCGGCCTGGGGCTATATTTAGTATTCCGAAAATTCACCGAAGAGCTCCGAACCAAAGACGGGTTCCTAGTAACCGTTCTGTGCTATCTCACACTTGGCTCTTTTAGTGCACTACCTTTCGCTGGTGAGGCGGTATCAGGGTTGTCGAACATCGATGCATTATTTGAGTCCTTCTCCGGATTAACAACCACAGGTGCGACCGTCATACTAGGTCTTGAACATTTGCCTGAATCTATTTTGTTTTATCGCCAGCAACTTCAATGGCTGGGCGGTATGGGCATTATTGTTCTAGCGGTCGCCATCCTACCAATGCTCGGTATTGGCGGTATGCAACTGTATCGCACTGAAACTCCTGGGCCAGTAAAAGACAGCAAACTCACACCAAGAATTAAGCAGACCGCGCTTGCGCTATGGTCTATTTATATCGCCCTGACCCTTGCCTGCTGTCTTGCCTATTACCTTGCAGGTATGAGTTTTTTCCAAGCCCTATGTCACAGCTTCTCAACCGTAGCCATTGGCGGCTTTTCAACTTTTGATGCGAGTCTCGGACACTTTGATTCAGCCGCAATTGAGACGGTCGCTATTGTATTTATGTTGTTGTCATCGATTAATTTTGCGCTGCACTTTTTTTGCTTTCGAGATCGATCGCTGAAGTCCTACTGGCGAGACGAAGAAGTTCGCAGTTTTTTCTTATTTGTACTGGCCGGGGTCACTTTAGTGACAATTGTGCTGGCGAGCGAAACCGAAACGGGTTTGGAAGCATTTCGTCTCGGCATATTCCACACGGTATCGATGCTGACCACCACCGGTTTTGTCACGACCGATTTTTCGAGCTGGCCAAATGTGCTGCCCTATTTGCTGATTCTTGGCGCTTTCGTTGGCGCCTGTGCTGGATCAACCGGTGGCGGCTTGAAAATGATTCGAGTGTTGCTCATCTATAAACAAGGCCTCCGCGAGATTCATCGCTTGATTCATCCTAACGCGGTCTTTCCTATAAAAGTCAGCCATCGCGTTATTGGAGACAATATTATGGAGGCGGTATGGGGCTTTTGTTCGATCTATTTGTTTCTATTTCTGGTATTGCTATTGGTTCTATTGGGCACAGGGTTGGATTTTTTGACGGCTTTTTCGTCTGTGGCCGCAGCAATCAATAATTTGGGGCCGGGCCTTGGGGACGTCAGTCAGACCTACGCCAGTCTTTCGGACACAGCGAAATTCACGCTTATTGTGGGCATGGTTGC
Organism: Pseudomonadales bacterium; assembly: GCA_016779565.1. Classification (GTDB taxonomy): domain Bacteria; phylum Pseudomonadota; class Gammaproteobacteria; order Pseudomonadales; family Azotimanducaceae; genus UBA9926. Next base: position 1,850 of record JADHNJ010000009.1, on the reverse strand, counting down.
TGGTCGACTCGAAATTTTTACCATTCTTGTGCTATTTAGTAGCCTTTATTGGCAGAAATAGATGGCTGAGACAAAAGCTGAACGGTGGAATAGGGTCTACCGCGAAACGACGGCGTATCCGCAACCGAATCCTCAATTATTACGATACCGGGCGCTATTGCCGGCAGCCGGACGGGCGCTCGATCTTGCCTGCGGTTTAGGCGCGGACGGATTGTATCTTGCAGAACAAGGGTTCGAGACCGAGGCATGGGACGCCTCGAGCGTCGCCATTGCTCGATTGGCGGCGGAAGCGAGCCGACGAAACACACTGATAACCACACGATGCGTGCAAGTCAGTCCTGCTGCGTTTACGTCCGAGACCTTTGATCTTATCTATGTTCGCCGATTTTTAGACCGGGCCCTGTTTCCAACAATAATAACCAGTTTAGCGCTAGGGGGCGTGCTCTTTTACGAGACCTTTGCAGATACCCACAATAAAGATGTCGTTGCGTCTGGTCCAAAAAATCCCGATTACAGACTCTCGGTGAACGAGCTGCTACAGCTCTGCGAACCCCTTGTTGTTCGGTTGTTTATCGATGGCTTCCAAATTGGGTCAGATCAAGATACTCAACCGGCCGGACAATCTCTGATTATTGCCCAGAAGCCGCCGGCTTAGTACCTAGATTTGTAAGGGTCAAGCAAGCCATCGGGCTGCTTTTTAAACCGCTTATACTCCCACTGGTACTGGGCAGGGAATCGCCGGATTAACCCTTCTAAAGCATCATTAAGGGATTTAAGGGCCATAGCTTCTTCAACAGACGCTACTAGACCCGGTAAAGGCTCATAAAAGACATCAAAAAGTCCCTTGGGATTTCGTATCAACGCTACCATGATTGGCGTTGCACCGGATTTCGCAACCAAGCGATAGGCTAGGCGATCGGTAAGGGCAGACTGCCCCATAAAGGGCACAAAGCACCCCGACTCTGGTACTTGGTCAGGTAACACTGCAACCGTGCCTCCCGCAGCTAAGGTCTTAAACAGGCGAACCAAACCGCGGGGACTGGTCGGTACCATCTCATTGCCGTAGTGCATCCTAGCGCGACGTATGACCCTAGCAAGAGAGGCCTGCTTCGGCGGTTTAAACAGGGCAGTAAGCGGCCCGTGGTTTTCTGCAAAAACCGCGTTATACAGCTCCCAGTTGCCAATGTGAGGCATCAGTAGCACCACACCTTGACCTCGAGACAATGCCTCGTCTAAAACTTCTTGCCCATAAATGTTATCGATCCAAGTAAGTAAATGCTTACTTTTTTTACACCAAACGGCAGGTGTCTCGAATGCGGTTTGAGCCGTTGCCAGAAGACTTGATCGAGCCAGCCCTGCCTGCTGATCCGCGCTAAGCTCCGGCAAACACAGACCGAGATTAATCTCAGTAATTCGGCGGCTGCGGCTTCGAATCATGTAAAGCCAGACGCCGAAAGCTCGCCCAAGGCCTTGTAGCAACCATCGCGGCAATAAGCCGATTGACCTGATTACAACATACAAAGCAGCTTCTCTTCCTTATCCTTAACCATGAACCCTCTTTAGGGCCTGCACCATAATCTTCAAATGAGCAGCAACTTGGCGTCGGCAGTGAACTGTCAACTAAGGCTGCGATATTATTACGGTAACCCTGCTCACTACCAACCAAATTGTCTTTATCAATGACGCAATTGTTTATATTCCTTGGTTGAAACAAAACGCGGTAACCCGTGTCTTAAGAATTGCGACCTACCCCCAAGGATGCAGACGCTTAAGGGACGGTTCCTGTATACTCTCGACTTTCAAAATCTTGCTAATCCTGATGGCTAAAGTCGACACGTTCCAAGACCTTA